>JACDAM010000106.1 GCA_013695435.1 Burkholderiales bacterium
TGGTCCGTATCTCGACGAGCGGCGCTACGACATCCTTTCGGATAACTGCAGCCGCTTTCTCGCCGGGCAGCCGCTGCGAAACGTGGTCGACAAGTCCAGCTGGTTCTGAACTTCCACCGGGCGGAGACACTCATGCAGCTTGCGGCCGCGCAACCGAAGCTGCGTCATGTCGACAAGTGAGGACGGTTTGTCCGCTGCTAGCTCAGCTTGATCCAGGTTGGAGCATGGTCGCTCGCTCGATCTCGGCCGCGAAACTCGGCGTCGACATTGGCCTCCGCCAGTCGCGGGACCAGCCCCTCGCTAAGCAGCAGGAAGTCCATGCGGAAACCGGCGTTGCGCTGAAAGGCGTGCGCGTTCACCCAGAACGTATAAATCTTTTCCTTGGGATGCAGATGGCGCGATGAATCGGTCCAGCCCTGCGCAAGCAACCGTTGATACGCATCGCGCGTTTTGGGCTGCATGACCGCATCGAATCTCCACACCCACGCGTTGTAGATGTCGAGGTTGGTTGGGACGACGTTCAGGTCACCGGCAAGAACCACCGGCTTGCCGGATTGATGTAGCGTCTCTGCGTGCTGAATAAGGCGCTCGAACCAGGCGAGTTTGTAATCGAATTTCGGCCCCGGCTGCGGGTTGCCATTTGGAACATAGATCGAGGCGACCACAAGTCCGTTGATTTCGGCTTCGAGGTAGCGAGCCTGCTTGTCTTCGTCGTCGCCCGGCAAGCCACGGCGTATTTCCTTTGGTACTTCGCCTCTGGCGAGAACTGCAACGCCGTGGTGTGACTTTTGTCCATGCCATATCGCTCCATAGCCCGCATCTTCGAGCGCTCGCGCCGGAAACTTCGTATCGTCGGTTTTCAACTCCTGAAGACAGACGATGTCAGGCGCCGTTTCTGCCAGCCACTCGAGTAAGCAAGGGAGCCCGACCGTTGACACCGTTGACGTTGTAAGTAGTGATCTTCAAAGCTGCTTGCGCGCGCAGGCCTTCAGACCGCAATTAACGCTGAGAAGCGTTCGCATCACGGACCGGGGGAGGCGTGCGTCATGTTTGCACGCGCCGGCGCGCTCAATATATTCCGAACAACTGTAGTAGAAAAAACGGAGCCATTGTCACTGCGAGGAATAGGAACACAACGAGAATTACCAGACGCAGCAGGCAGCCGCCGAAGCCTCGCCCGGGTGGTACAACTTCAGGGTGGGGCGCCGTTTCGGTGCGGACACGGCGCGCTCGCGCAGCGGCCCAGAGCAACTCCTGCCAGGTTGCAAAAGGTCCAGCGCCGCGCGGGCCGCGCGTGAAGCTTTCGTCGTCATCCTCACGCTCGTGCTCGCCTGCCCCGGGCAGTTCCTCGCGACGACCCCAGGGACCACCGCCGTCGGCAGCGGGCCGCCCCGCTGGTGGTGGCGGCCGTGGCCTAGTGGGCCCAGCGGGCGTCGGCACGCGTGACGTTGCGGGCGCAGGTCTTCTTCGTTTTGGCTCAGGCGGTGCGGGTGGCGCCGGTGGGCGAGCCGGGTCGCCGAAGCGCGCGCCGCATTGCGGACACGCACTTGCATCGAGCCAGCGTCCGGGCGTGTGATTCGTACAGTGATAGCGGACCTGCGCTTCGTGGCACGCTTCACACTCGCCAAGCGCAGTACGCGTAGTGCCACAGTTGGGACATCGCAGGACCACGCTGCTCATGGTTGCGCATCCCCCCTGGCTTCGATGTCGATTTCACGATCGCGCTCGGGCTCGGGAAAAACATCGCGAATTAAATCCGCTGGAATGTGCAGCTGGTACACCTGCGGCAGGCTGGCTTCAACCACACGCGCTAAGGTAGGCGCTCTCTCATAGGGTCCAAACTGCTCGCGGTTAAGCCGGCGCGATAGCGCCACCGTTGTCAGCAGGGGATGCGCGCGATAAGCGGGGTGAATTGCGTAGCGGTCCTCTGGGTGGTCATGACCGCGCACCATGTGCGTGACCGGTCGCCCGAGCCGCGTACTCAGCGCGCAGAACTCCGCGAAATCTTCATAACCGAATTGGCTGCCGCGCGAAAAGCGGTTCGGCATTTTCCTGCGCGCCTTCGGATGCGCGCGCACCCAGACGAAATCCGACAGGCACGCCGGATCGTTCCAGTCGCCGGTTTCAGCAAGCTGCGGATGCAGGTCTGCCAGCGGGAAACCGCCGTGTGCAACGAGAAGTCCGTCAGCGAAGAACAGCGCGCGCGGTGCCTGCGCAATTAATCGCACCGTCAGCTTGCCGGCACGCTCGATCCATTCGTGCGCGAGATTCGCATTCAGGAAGTCGGCAAAGTCCGAAGGCGATATGTTGGAGCCGAACCGTACGCCGTCATACGACAGCGCTTCGTCGTGATTACCTGCGATAACGCAGACGCTCTCGGGCGCTTCGACGATCAACTCAAAAACACGCAGCACTACTTCGAGACCGAAGCCTTCATCGTCAAAGAAATCGCCGAGAAAAATGATGCGCGGTACGCCGCCGTTGGCTGACCGAGCGTGGTCGCGGATCTGCGCCAGCGCAGCTTCGAGCGCGAGTAGATCGCCATGCAGATCACCAATGATCCACAAAGGTCTTGTCGCGTCCATCGTGGCCACGCGAATCGTCTTGTCGGTCGCGAGCGCACGATCGCTGTCGAACATCAGGCCCGGACCACCAGCCCTATCGAGCAACGTTTCCATTTGCTCGACGACGGTGCGCATGCGGGCACGCATTGCCGGGGGATCGATTGCACTGCGAATCGCCTGCCAGTCAAGCTCATGCACATCGATAACGGGCAGCGTCGGCGGTATCGAAGCCGAGGGCGCGCCGGGCTCGGGCTGTGGCTCTACTATCTCGTGCGCGTCATCAACAAAGGCTTCGGGCGTCGCGACGTCTTCGATCGCCATTTCAGCGTCCGCGCGCGGTCAGGGGCAGCTTCACTACGCCCTTCGCCTGACGGCCGACGGCGATTAGATCGCCGTTCTGCAGCGCGCGGGGCTTTACCAGCGTGACCCCGTTCACGAGAGTCTCGTTCGTTGTTCCTGCAACCGGCGACACGACCCATTGCCGCTTGGCATCGCGCTCAATTACGCATTGGCTGTTGTCCCAGAATTCCCCGTCGGGCCCGAACTGCTGCACGAGCGCTCTACCGAGCGCGGTGCGCACCCTGAACTGCATGCTGCGTCCGTCGGGGCCGATCAGCTCGATGCCATCCGAGATGATGGCCTCGCCACCTGGGCGGCCCGCCACCGTTGCGTCTTTGCCTGGTGAAATTTTCGTCGCGCCCGCAGCGGGTTTGCGGGCGACGGGCTTGGTATCCCGGCCGCTTAAAATCGCGCGCAGCTCGGCCGCGGTGGGCCGAGCCGCCGGGTCGGGAGACAGGCAACGAAAAAGCGCGGCACTCACTTCGGCGTTCTCCGCCGGTGCCGGCATTGAACCGATCAATGCAGGCGGTTTTGTGGCGTGAGTTCTGACGAGCTTGGCGTACTCGGCCTGTTCGTCCCGCCAGTAAGGATGCTCGCCGGCAAGTAACTCGTACAGCATCAGCCCGCAGGTGAATACATCCGAGGCTAGCCCCGGCACCGACCCGCGAGTCAGGTGCTCGGGCGAGCGGTAATTGTCGGTGCCGATATAAGCCTGAAACCCGTGCCACGGCGCTCGCCGATCGGCCAACAGCGAGAAGTCCATGTCGATCAGCTTCAGCTGATAGCCCGAACCGATGGTTGAGTCTTCGATGAGATACGCGTTCGCCGGCTTCAGGTCTGCGTGCACGATTTTGCCTTCGTGCAAGGCCGCGATCGCCGACATGAAGACCTTCGCCCATGTCACATGACGTGCCCAGACCGCAGGATCGCGAGCAGGAGCAGTCCTCGTAACGCGATGCCGCTCGCGCTCGGCGTCGAGCATTTGCTGCAGATCGGCGCCGTTTTCCACAAACTCGTACGCCTGGAAGTAGCAGGGCCCACCCCACACCTCCTCGAAGGCATCGATTTGACGCACTGCGAAGTGCGCCGCCTTACCGTTTCGAACGCGCGCCGAGAGCTCCTTCTGATACGCGACAAACGCCTCGTACCAGACGACGGTGGGCGCGGGCGACTTGTATTGTTTGAAGAAAACCTTCGCGCCCGTATGTGCCTGCGCCGCGTACGAGATCGCCATCATCCCCGGCCCGAACACCTTGGTGATGCGGTAGCCGCGAATGATGTCGCCGACCTTTAGCTTCTTGGCCATCGCCGGCGCTTAGTGCAGAGTCAGCTTGTCTATAGCGCGACCGTCTCAGCCGAGCGCGACACACTCGCGGCCAGTTGTTTCAGCGTAGTGCGGAAATTGACCGGGTCTGACGTGAACTTCTGCAGCGCTTCTTGCGGATTCAAGCCCTCGAACTCGACCACTTCCCATTCGGATTTGTCGATCTGGCTCAGCCGGTCGTAGCCCTCAAAGTTGGGGGCGAAAAGGCTCAGGATGATGCGGTTGGCCATGATCACGTTGGCGACGTCTTGCAACGAGCCACCTTGGGCCTCGGGAATACTCATCGTCTCCTTGAACGAAGCGTCGGTGAACACGATGACGACGCGCGCAGCGTCGCTGCGATAGCGCCATTTGCCGGGATCCTCGGTCTGTGAGCCTTTCGGAGTTGCTTCCATCGAGGCGACCTTGTAGAGCGTATCCAGCAGCGATTCAGGCTCGTCGCCGCCGCCGTTGGCTTGTAGCTGGGCGAGCTGCGACTTAAGCGCGGCAGCATCCCGCACGAACTCGTTGTCGATAATCCAGGGCAGTTGCTCGGCTTCGGCCGCCTCGATGTCGCGGTACCCCACCACCTTGCCGCGCCAATCCCGAACCGGCGCAGCGTTGTTGGCGTCGCCACGGCTCAACGAATCGATAAACGTCTCAATGTTCTTCCGTAGCGCATCGATGCACGTCGACATGCTGCCGCTCACATCGACGACGAATACGAGATCCGCGACGCCCTTTGTCTTGGCGCGCGCCTGCGGTACGGGTGCGGCCTGGGCCGGCTCGGCGACCCCGGCCGGCGTCTCCTCGATCGCCAGCGGCTCTGCCTGTGCATCAGTGGTGCTGCCCATCGGATGCGTGACGACTTCTGCTTCCATTGGAGTGCTGGTTGTCAATTCGGGAGAAGATGGTGCTTCGATGACCGACGCTGCATCGGCATCCGGATGCTTAGTGACACTCATGATGAACTCCAATGACCATGTTCGTATCTCCTCTTTGCTTTACTTATAGTCTGCCGCCAATGCGGACAGAGCGACCAGGCGAAGCTGGGCTGCGTCCGATTCAAAGCAATACGCATTCCCAGCTTGTGGAACAGCACTCAACCGCGGCACGTCGCGCAAGTATAGGAAGGATAACCGCCCCTTTTGCCTCACGCAACAGGTACCGCGCAGGTGCTTGAGGCCGCTTTGCGCCACCAGCGTCATCGAATCCTCGCCGCCGACGGCGCGGTGACGTGAAATTCCGC
>JACDAM010000107.1 GCA_013695435.1 Burkholderiales bacterium
TTCGGCATACTGACCGAAGCGCAGCACAACGCCACGCTGACTGGCGTCGATCGTATAGAAACCGCTCGCCAGCCAGATCACCGCGATCAGAATCAGCAACAGACCGAAGCCGCCCCCGAGCTGCTTAATATCGGGCGGACCGCCGTTCGGCCGGTTTGGGGGGCCGCGGCGGCCGAGCAAGGCGTTCACCTTCTGGGTGAATTTGCGCCACAGTTGATCGAGATCCGGCGGGCCTTCGTTGTTGCCGCCGCGCTTGCCCCATTGCGGGTCGTTTAACGCCATGACTGTTGATTTAACTTGTCGGGGGGTTTAAGGAACGGCGCCGGGTTACGGACAGGTAATCAGAGGTTTCCTAGACCAGCGCACGGATGGAATCCATGCTGGTTGCGGACTTCGCGGCGCTGCGCACTTCGTCGAGCGCCACGGGCACCAGATCGAGTCCCTGGCGCGTCACGGCACTCAACCAAATGCGCGAAATTTTACCATACTCATCACGCTCGGCTGCCGGGGCGCGGCCGGAGACATCGATTTTGTTCATCACCAGGATTTGCGGAATATCGCGCGCGCCGATTTCGTTGAGCACGCTGTTGACTTCGTCGATCCGGGCGTCGCGGCCCGGATTCGCGGCGTCGACCACGTGCAGCAGCAGATCGGCCTGCGCGGTTTCCTCGAGCGTAGCGCGAAACGCGTCGACCAGGGTATGCGGCAGGCTGCGAATGAATCCGACCGTATCGGACAGCACAATTGCGCCATCGGAACAATTGCGCAGCTTGCGCGTCGTCGTATCGAGCGTCGCGAACAGTTGATCGGCAGTGTAAGCGTGTGCGTGCGTCAGCGCATTGAACAGCGTCGATTTGCCGGCGTTGGTGTAGCCGACCAATGACACCGACATGACGTTGGCGCGCTGCCGCGCCCGGCGCTGCACGCCGCGCTGTTTTGCCAGTTGCGCGAGCTTGTCGCGTAAAACCTTGACGCGCTTGCCGAGCAGTCGGCGATCGAGTTCGATTTGCTTCTCGCCGGGACCGCCGGTCTTGCCGAGGCCGCCGCGCTGGCGCTCAAGGTGGGTCCAGCCGCGGACCAGCCGCGTCGACAGATATTCGAGCTGCGCCAGTTCGACTTGCAGCTTGCCTTCATGGCTGCGCGCGCGCTGCGCGAAAATATCGAGGATCAGGCTAGTGCGGTCGATGACCCGGCATTTCAGCCGCTGTTCGAGATTACGCTGCTGCGCGCCGCTCAACTCGTGATTGAAAATGACCAGCACCGCATCCGCGGCCGCGATCGCGCCGGCAATTTCATCGACCTTGCCGGAACCTGCGAACAAAGCCGGATCGGGGCGCGCTCGGCGGCCTTCGACGACGGCGCGGCTTTCGATCGCAGCGCTGTCGGCCAATTGCCGCAATTCCTCGAGGCTTTCCGCGTAATCCGCCTCGTTGAGGTCGAGGCTGACCAGAACGGCGGGTGTCGCAGCCGGATTCGCTACACTACTCAGCGGCGTGCTCGAACGGGATGGTGACAGGCCGGGCAGGGACGACAGTTGAGATGGCGTGCTTGTACACCATTTGCGTCACGGTGTTTTTCAGCAGCACCACATACTGGTCGAAAGAATCGACCTGTCCCTGCAATTTGATGCCGTTGACCAGATAGATCGAGACGGGGATGTGCTCTTTCCGCAATGCATTCAAAAACGGGTCTTGTAGTAATTGCCCTTTGGCGCTCATGATGGCTCCACGTTATCGTTATGGGAAGTTCAGCGTTATGGACGTTCAGAAGGCGGCTGATCAGCGATGGCGCCGCCTTGATGCACTTTACGTGATATTGAAAAGCGGCGCTATCCTGGAAGCGCTGGGAACAACGAGCGTGGAAGCGCTGGGAACAACGAGCGGAGGATGATGCGGCGCTAACGGCCATCGCGCTTGTCGGCGTACGGATTGCGTCCGTGCTTGAACTGTATCTTCAATGGCGTTCCACGTAGTTTGAACGCCTCCCTGAAAAAACGTTCAAGGTAGCGCTGGTACGATGCCGAAACACGATCGAGCGCATTGCCGTGGATGATGATGAGCGGCGGATTCATGCCGCCCTGGTGCGCATAGCGCAGCTTCGGCCGCACCAGTCCGGAGCGCGGCGGTTGCTGTTTTTCGGTGGCGGCGAGCAGCGCACGCGTCAGTTTCGGCGTCGGCAGTTTGATCATCGCAGCCTGATAAGCCGTGTCTATCGCCTGGAACAGAGCGCTGACGCCCTGCCCCTCCAAAGCTGAAATGAAATCGATCGCGGCGAAATCGAGAAAATGCAGCCGCAGCCCGATCTGGCGTTTGATAGCATCGCGCTGATAACTGTCGAGCCCGTCCCATTTATTTACCGCCACCACCAGCGCGCGTCCGGCCTCGACGATGAAGCCGGCGATGTGCGCGTCCTGATCGGATATCTCCTGGCGCGCGTCGAGCACCAGAATCGCGACATTCGCGTCTTCGATCGCCTGCAACGTCTTGACCACCGAAAATTTTTCGACGGCCTGGTCGACGCGCCCGCGCCGCCGCAAACCGGCGGTGTCGATGACCGTGTAGCGTTTGCCGGCGCGCTCGAAATCGATGTAGATGCTGTCGCGCGTCGTTCCCGGTTCATCGAACGCGATGACGCGCTCCTCGCCGAGCAGGCTGTTGACCAGCGTGGATTTGCCGACATTCGGCCGACCGACGACGGCAAGCTTCGGATGCTGAGCGGCTTCTTCGGCATCGTCGGCGAACGCGATATCCGCGAATAGCAGATCGACGAGTTCGCGCACGTTTTCGCCATGCGCGGCGGAGATCGGCAACGGTTCGCCGAGGCCGAGCTCATGAAAATCGGTGACCGCCGCGGTCGATCTCATGCCTTCGGCCTTGTTGACCGCAAGCCAAAGCGGCCGGCCGGTTTTTCTGAGCTGTTCGGCAATAATGCGATCGTGCGGCGTCAGGCCCTCACGCGCGTCGACCAGAAACAGGACGGCGTCGGCCTCGTCGATCGCCTGGCGGGTCTGGCGCGCCATTTCGAACAGGATGCCGTTCTTGACCACCGGCTCGAAGCCGCCCGTGTCGACGACCAGAAACGGCTTTTCGCCGACGCGGCCATGGCCGTAATGGCGATCGCGCGTCAGCCCCGGCATGTCGGCGACGATCGCATCGCGCGTTTTGGTCAGGCGGTTAAACAACGTCGATTTACCGACGTTGGGGCGGCCGACGAGAACCAGGGTGGGTTTCATTGCCAGGGGACAAGGACGGAAATCGCCCTTCGTCCCGTCATCTGACCGCGACCGCGTACAAGCCGCCGCTGCGCGTTTGCACGACGATATTGTCGCCGAGCGGAACAGGAGGCGCGAAAACCGGGCTGCCATCGGTTTCGAGGCGCGCGGCGAACGAACCGTCATCGAGATTCAGCACGTGAACGTAGCCCTGGTAGTCGCCGACGATCAGCCAGTCGCGATGCACATAAGGTCCGCTGAGGCGGCGCCCGTTCAGCTTGTCATGCTTCCAGATATTGGCGCCGCTCGCCTTGTCGAGCGCGATCACAGCGCTTTTGTCGTCGACGACATAAACCGCGCGCGAATCGGTCGCCAGACCTGAAATGCTGGAAATATCGCGCGCCCACAACAGGGTGCCGCGCGCAGTATCGAAACACGCGACGCGGCCCTGGAACGCCGCCGCGCACACCTGGCGATCATCGACGGCGGGCAGACTCGTGATGTCGGTTACGCGTTCGAGCTCGGTCGCCCCGCGCGGCTGCGCGACGGTGGCCTCCCAGCCGACGTTGCCATTGGCGAGATTCAGCGCCACGAGTTTACCGCCGGGAAAACCGGCGAACACCGCTTTGCCGAAAATCACGACGCCGGCGTGCGAGCGCACCGTCAGCGCCGGCGTTGCGCGCTGATAAACCCATTTGCGCTTGCCATCGATCGCATCGAGGCCGAATATACGGCCATCGCCGGCGCGCACCACGACGATGCCGTCAGCGGCTTGCGGGGCGCTCAAGACTTCGCTCGAAATATTCGTGCGCCACAATAATTCGCCACGCCGGTCGAAAGCGAGCACCTCGCCTTTCGGTGTGCCGACGAGAACCAGATTGCCGTCGGCGCCGACGCCGCCTGACAATACCTGTTTCGGATCGACGCGCCATGCGGCCGTATTGAGCAGATCGTAGCGCACCAGGTTTTCCTTGCTCGCCGCGTACACGCTGTCGGAATCGACCGCCGGGAAAAAAACATAGCTTCCGGCCTCGCCAACTTTGGCTTTCCAGACCGTGCGCACACTCGCCGAAGGTTCGAATCGCAGCAGCGGCGCCGGTTTTTGCGTGGGCGCGCTGGCAAACAGGCTGTCGTACAAGCTGTCGTAATAACCGGAAACGGTCTGGCAACCGGCGAGCGCCAGCAGCGCTGCGGCTGCGGCTAACCTGAAGGCGGTAGCGCCGCCGGTCACTTCGCCTCCCGGGCCGCGCCCAAACCGTCGAGTTTCAACTGAATCAGATTGCGATAATTGCTTTGCGCATCGCCTTGTTCGAGCGCTTGCTGATAAGCGGCGCGCGCTTCGTCGATTTTGCCTTGCGCGACCAGCACATCGCCGCGGCGGTCCGCATAGAGCGCGTTGAATGCGGCGCCGTGTTTTTCCTGCAACAACTGCAAAGCCTGTTCGTAATCCTTTTTGTCGAGATAAATACCGGCAAGACGCAAGCGCGCGGCATCCTGCGCCGCCGTCTCCGACGCTTCGGCGATGACCCAGCGCAGAGGTGCGGTCGCTGCATCCTTGTCGCCGGCTTCATAGCTCGCCTTGGCGGCTTGCAGTTGCGCCAGCACGGCATAACCGCTTCCGGAAAAGGATTGCGTGAACGTGCCGGCGATTTCCTGAATGCGTTTGGCGTCGTTGGCGGTTTGCGCGGCGATCAGCTCGGCGTACAGCGCCGCTGCCTCGACGGCTTGCCCGCGTTGATAAAACTGCCAGCCCTGCACAGCGGCGATCGACAACAAAAATGCCAGGAGCATGAGCAGGACCAGTTTGCCGTAATCTTTCCACCAGGCTTTCAGAATTTCGATCGTTTCCTGCTCTTCCAGGTTATACGCTGCCATCAGTTTTCCTCGATACTGTTCATGAGTGTGATCATTTGTTCAGAAGTCATGCGCCGTTGTTCGCCGTCCGTACGCAAGGGTTTTACGCTGACCTCTTTTGCGCCGACTTCATCGCCGCCGATGATGACGGCATAATGCGCGCGGCTGGCGTCAGCCTTTTTCATCTGCGCCTTGAAGCCGCCGCCGCCGCAGTGCAGGATGGCTGCAAACCCGGCGTCGCGCAAACGTTCGGCGATACGCCAGGCATGGCGGCTCGCTTCATCGCCCTGGTGCACGATGTACGCATGCGGCTCTGGCCGCTCGCGCTTGCCGTTTTCAGCCATCAGCGCCAGCAGCCGTTCGATGCCCATCGCGAATCCGCACGCCGGCGCCGGCTTGCCGCCGATCTGTTCGATCAGACCGTCGTAGCGGCCGCCGGCGCAGACCGTGCCTTGCGCGCCGAGGCGGTCGGTCACCCATTCGAACACGGTCAGATTGTAATAATCGAGGCCGCGCACCAGCCGCGGATTTATTTCATAGACAATGCCGGCATCGCGCAAAATGGCCTGTAGTTCTTCGAAATGCCGGCGTGGCGGCCCGTCGAGTTCGGCGATCAATTGCGGCGCGTCTGCAATCACTTCCTGCAAGACCGGATCCTTGCTGTCGAGCACGCGCAGCGGATTTTTCTGCATGCGTTCGCGCGTCGCTGCATCGAATGCGTCGGCGTGCCGCTGCAGATAATCCTGCACGCGATTCCGGTAGCGTGCGCGGCTTTCGCTATCGCCCAGCGTGTTGATTTGCAGAGTGACGGACGCCACCTTCAGTTCACGCCACAGGCGCGCGCCCATCGCGATCTGTTCGGCATCGATATCGGGGCCGCCAAAGCCGAGCGCTTCGACGCCAACCTGGTGGAATTGCCGATAGCGGCCTTTCTGCGGCCGCTCGTGGCGGAACATCGCGCCGCTGTACCACAAGCGCTGCGGTCCGCCATAAAGCAGATTGTGTTCGACGACTGCGCGCACGCACGAAGCGGTACCTTCGGGGCGCAAGGTCAGGCTGTCGCCGTTCAGGTCGGTGAAGCTGTACATCTCCTTTTCGACGATGTCGGTCGCGTCGCCGATTGAACGTACGAAAAGCTCGGTGTTCTCGACCACCGGCATGCGGATGCCGCGATAGCCGTAGGCGCGCAGCCATTCGCGCACGGTATCCTCGAAAAACTCCCAGAGATGCGCCTCATCCGGCAGGATGTCATTCATCCCGCGGACCGCTTGAATAGCTTTACCGCGCATTGGTTGCCGCTGCGCGGTTCAATCGATTCAGGCCGGCTGATCCTGCAGCTCTTCGGAAGAGCGGGCGGTGTAGCGCGACTGCACGTAGTCGTCGACGATAGCCTGGAACTCGGCCGCGATCGCATCGCCTTTCAGGGTCACCGTCTTGCGCCCGTCGACGTAAACCGGCGCGACCGGATTCTCGCCGGAACCTGGCAGGCTGATGCCGATGTTCGCGTGCTTGCTTTCGCCCGGCCCGTTGACCACGCAGCCCATTACCGCGACCTTCATGTCTTCGACACCGTGATAGCGCTCGCCCCAGATCGGCATTTGTGCGCGCACATAATTCTGGATCTGTTCTGCCAACTCCTGGAAGAACGTGCTGGTCGTGCGCCCGCACCCGGGGCACGCGATCACCATCGGCGTGAACGAGCGCAAACCCATGGTTTGCAGGATTTCCTGGGCGACGATGACCTCTTTAGTGCGATCGCCGTTAGGCTCCGGAGTCAGCGATACGCGTATGGTGTCGCCTATGCCTTCCTGCAGCAGCACGGCAAGCGCCGCGGTCGAGGCGACGATGCCTTTGGAGCCCATGCCGGCTTCGGTCAGGCCGAGATGCAGCGGATAGTCGCAGCGCGCGGCGAGATCGCGATACACGGCGATCAGATCCTGCACGCCGCTGACCTTGCACGACAGTACGATCTGGTCGCCGCCCAAGCCAAGTTCTTCGGCGCGGCGGGCATTGTCGAGCGCCGAGACGATCAGCGCTTCGCGCGTCACCGCCGCCGCATCTTTCGGCTCGGTTGCTTTCGCGTTGTCGTCCATCATGCGCGCCAGCAACGCCGGATCGAGGCTGCCCCAGTTGACGCCGATGCGCACCGGTTTACGGTAGCGGCACGCGGTCTCGATCATGATCGCGAATTGTTCGTCGCGTTTTTTGCCGGCGCCGACGTTACCGGGATTTATCCGGTATTTGGCGAGCGCTTCGGCGCAATCGGGAAACTGGGTCAACAGCTTGTGGCCGTTGAAATGGAAGTCACCGATGAGCGGCACAGCACAACCCATCTGGTCGAGGCGGTTGCGAATGCCGGCGACTTCGCGCGCGGCTTCGGGACTGTTGACGGTAATGCGGACCAGCTCCGATCCGGCTTTTGCGAGTTGCGCGACTTGTTGCGCTGTCGCCTCGGCGTCGGCGGTATCGGTATTCGTCATCGATTGCACGACGATCGGGTGATCGCCGCCGATGACGACCTTGCCGACGCGAAACGCGCGGCTTAGGCGCCGCGGAAATGCGCCGTATGACATGCAGGCCTCCGGCAAAAGAGCTTATTCTAACAGGATGACGACGATGCTCAGAACCGCGGTGCTCGGGACTGCCCGGGATCAGGTTTGCGTCACGATGACGAGTGCGAGCAATCCGATGACAACGGCGAGCGAAACCAGCGCGTAGTTGCGCCATGCCTTGCTGGTATCGGCGATGCCACCCAGGTTATCGACCGATTCGCCACTGTCATCTTGCTGCGTTTTATCGGCGGCGGTTGCATAGGCAGCATTTGATTCTGCCACAGCGGAGCGAGCATGAGCCGTCGCAGATTCGTGGTGCTCGATGGTATCCGATCCAATCGACGGCGCATCTTGCGCGACCCGGGCGGGCTCGCGCGCAACATCCGCTGGTGCTGCATCCGCTGGTACTGCATCCGAAATAGCCGGCACTCCGGGCTCGGCGCCCCGCCACACCGTCATCCCTTCGGCGCGGCCCTGCTCGATCACAGGCTCCGCGACCGACGAGCGGATGGAATCGGAAATTGCGTAGCGGGTTGCAGCGAAAACGGGTTCGCTTGCGGCTTCAGAACCACGATCCGATAAAGATTGTTCGGCGTCGCCCCGCAAATCGGTCGGCTCGACACTTCCGGCGGATGGAATGACAGCGGGCGTGGATTTCGCGTCGAGGGCGGCAAGCAAAGGTGCTGCATCCAACTGCAGGTGGCGCGCATAGTTGCGCATAAAACCGCGCACGAAAACCGGGCCCGGCAACTGATCGTGCGCGTCTTTTTCCAGCGCCATGACCTGGCGGCGCGACAGCTTGGTATAGCGGACCACGTCCTCTATCGACTGCCCCTGCGCTTCGCGCGCCGCGGCCAATTTTTGCCCCGGAGTCTGTTGCGCGAACTGATCGTCATCGAAACCGGTTTTCCTGAATTTTTCGCTCATTCGTAGCGCCCTGCGCGCAGCGCCGCAGCCTCTTGCGATTCCGGATATTTCTTGCGCAATTGCAGGCCGTAGCTCGCCTGCGAGTTGCGATCGCCGAGCTTGCGCTCGATGCGTACGCCAAGCCACAGGCTTTCCGCGCTCGGGTTGGCAACTTGCATATACCGGCCCAGATAGGACCGCGCTTCCGCATACTTGGCGCCTTTGTATTTCGTTTCAGCCAGGTGATACAGCGCCTGCGGATTTCTTGGCTGAATCTGCAAAGCTTTCAGCAGATAGCTTTCGGCGCCTTTCTCGTCTTTGGCCTGCAAGGAGCACACGCCGGCGTTCACATAGGATTTGTCGGGCGTTTTGTAAAGCGGATTTTTCAATGCCGCCACGAAGTAGCGGATCGATTCCGTTTCGCGCCCGCGCTGGCACAAAAACCAGCCATAGTTGTTGTTGGCGTCCGAATCAGCCGGATCGGATTTCAGGGCTTGCCGGAAATGCTTTTCAGCGACGGCGTCGTCGCGCAAATCCATGTAGACGAGCCCCAGCAGATTGTGCGCGGGCACGTAATCCGGGACCGCTCCGAGCGCCTCGTTCAACTCCTGAATCGCGATATCGAACTGGCGCCGCTCGTAATAGCCGGAGCCGAGCTGGGTGTGAATCTCGGCGCGCTGCGCAGCGTTGCCGTCGACGGCGGCGCCGTCCTTTTGCGCCGGCTGCTGCGCGCAGCCCGTTGCGATCAGCATCAGCGCGCACAGCGCAAGCTTTGCCAGGCGGGGGATGCCGCGATCAGACATGGTATTCGGTTTCATTCTGGGTCTCCATGGCTTTACGCAAGCGGCGCTGGCTGCGGTCCTGCACTTCCCCGGCGAGCTGGCCGCAGGCGGCGGCGATGTCGTCGCCTCGCGTTTTTCGCGTCGTCGCTACCAGGCCGGCGTTCATCAGCGCATCGGCAAACCGTCGTATCGATTCCGCCGGCGACCGCTCATAACCGGACCCGGCAAACGGATTGAACGGGATCAGATTCAATTTGCACGGCACGTCCCGAACCAGCCCGATCAGTTCGCGAGCGTGCTGCACACTATCGTTGATGCCTTTCAGCATCACGTATTCAAACGTAATGAAATCGCGCGGCGCCCGCTCCAGATAGCGCGAGCAGGCGGCGAGCAGTTGCTGCAGCGGATACTTGCGATTGATCGGCACCAGGACGTCGCGCAGCTTGTCGTTGGGCGCGTGCAGCGACACGGCCAGCGCCACCGGGCATTGATCGCGCAAACGATCGATGGCAGGAACGATGCCGGACGTGCTCACTGTCACGCGGCGGCGCGACAAGCCATACGCGTTGTCGTCGAGCATCAATTTCAGCGCGGCGACGACGTTGTCGAAATTGGCCAGCGGCTCGCCCATGCCCATGAAAACGACATTGCTTATGGCGCCTGCCTTGAATCCCTTCTGCCCACCTTTTTCAGAGGGCGGCTGGGCCGATTTAAGCAGCTTGTCAGCCTGCCACAACTGACCGACGATCTCGGCTGTCGTCAGATTGCGGTTGAATCCCTGACGCCCCGTCACGCAAAACGAACATTCCAGCGCGCAGCCGGCTTGCGTCGAAATGCACAAGGTGGCGCGCGACGTTTCCGGGATGAATACGGCCTCGATGCGATTGCCCGCGTCGACTTCCAGCATCCATTTGCGCGTGCCGTCTTGCGCGATGTGCTCGCCGACGATCGGCGGCGCCGCGATCACAGCAGTTTCCGCCAATCGCTTGCGCATCGTCGCCGATAAATCGCTCATGTTCGCGAAATCGTCTTCATTGCGCTGATGAATCCAGCGCAGCAATTGCTTCGCGTGGAACGGCTTCTCCCCGATCTCGACACAGAAATCGGCGAGCCGCAATGGCGCGAAATCCAGCAGATTGATCACCCTGTCGCGTAGATATGAATGTTAGGAAAGAAAAACGCAATTTCGAACGCCGCCGTGTGCGACGCGTCGGAACCGTGCACGGCGTTGGCTTCCAGGCTTTCGGCGAATTCGGCGCGCAGCGTGCCGGGTTCGGCCTTTTGCGGGTCGGTCGCACCCATCAGCTCGCGGTTTTTCAGGATCGCATTCTCGCCTTCGAGCACCTGCACCATGATCGGCCCGGAACCCATGAATTGCACCAGCTTGTCGAAAAACGAGCGACCGCGGTGCACGGCATAAAACGCTTCGACATTGCGCCGCGACAAATGTGTCATGCGCGCCGCGATAATCTTGAGGCCGGCCTGCTCGAAGCGGGTATAAATGAGCCCGATCTGGTTTTTTTTGACAGCGTCGGGTTTGATAATGGACAGCGTACGTTCGATCAAAACAATCTCCACCGAGTAAACAAGGGGGTACAAGATAGCACGATAACACTTTGATATACAGCGTAAGTTAAGGCGGACCCATTCCAGAATCAGCTTGAGCTATCCTCCTGGAAGCCTCCTCGCGCTTTTTGCGTATGGCCGGCGTGAGTACGATGATTATGGCGATGACGGCGAGCGCCAGCATCGCGCGTCATGCCCGAGTGCCCATACCTC
>JACDAM010000108.1 GCA_013695435.1 Burkholderiales bacterium
GACGATTACGACCTGGTGCTGACGCCGACGCACCTGCGCGATCATGAAATCAAAAGCCGCGCGCATGTCGTGCAGCTGTTCCATGGCATATCGGACAAGCCTTTTACTTACGAACGCGATTTCAGCGACTACCGGCTTTGCCTGTGCGCCGGCCAGCGCCAGCTAGACCGGCTGCAACGCCACGGAAAAAATCGACGCATGCGTTTCAGCATGGTCGGCTATCCGAAGTTCGACTGCATCGATGCTAGGCCGCCGCTGTTCGGCAACGGCAAGAAAACGCTGATCTACTGTCCGACCTGGCGCAAGGGAGGCTTGAGTTCGATCGCACTCTTTCTCGATAATCCCGATGTCGTCGCGCGCCTCACTGAGGACTACAACCTGATCGTCAAACCGCATCCCAACATCTTCAACCCGGCGCGCGAATTTTTTGACGGCGCGATCATCGAGCGCCTGACGCAAATGCCCGGAATCAAGCTTGTCCGTTCGGGAAATGTGATGCCGTGGTTTGCGCAAAGCGATTTGTTCATCGGCGATATTTCGGCTTCCGGCTACGAGTGGCTGTACTTCGGCCGGCCCATGGTGTTTTTGAATCCGCAGCCTGGGGCGTTGTTTGCCAGCGACGATGTCGAGGCCGCCACCTATTTTTGGCAGTGCGGAGAAGTCTGCGATCAGGTCGGTTATTTGCAGCGGTGCGTCACCGATAGTCTGCTGCGCGATCCGCACGCCGAACAGCGCGAACAGGTATTGCATTACAGCGTCCACCAACCACGCGCGGGTGCGCGACCGCGCGCGGGGTGGCGGCAATCGAAGCGCTGTTATGCGCGAAGCCGACCGAGTGCCTGCAATAGCATGGCGGGCATATCGATGGTCATGCCATCGACGCCAGCGGCGATCGCCGCATGCATCAGCTTCGCGTCCTTGACGCCCCATGCCCTGACTTCGAGCCCCAACGCTTTCCATTGCGCCACGCGTTCGACAGTCAGCTCGCGCGCGGGCGGACAAAACTGATCGACGCCTGCCGCAAGCGCAATCTGAACGTTCGCATCATCGACTGCGAGGCGAGAAAGCCGATCCTTGCGCCCGGGTTTCGCGCCTTGATTTTTTGCAGCGGCGGCAACTCCGAAGAGGTAAACGTAACGCGGTCGATGAGGCCCGCGTGACGCACCATCTTCAGCACCCGCAGTGCGCATTTCGACCGTTTGATTTCCAGCACGAGCTGAGTACGCTGGCCGTAACGCCGCAGTGCGTCGCGCAATAGCGGGACCCTGGCTCCGTGAAATTCTTCCGCGAACCTCGATCCGGCATCGAGGGCCTCGATCGCGCTCCACGGCGTGTGGTGGACCAGGCCTGCGCCGTTGGTCGTGCGTTCCAGCCTTTTGTCGTGCATCAGGATCAGCTCGCGATCTCTGGTCTCCTGGATATCGGTTTCGATGGCGTCGACGCCGGCGGCAAGCGCCGCATCAAAACTTTCAAACGTATTTTCGGGCGCCAGAGCGGCAGCGCCGCGATGACCGATGACTTGCATCACACTGTTGCCTAAGTGTGATGTTGCAATACGTTGTTGTTCATTCGGACCAGGTTTGAGACGCTTGAAGTTTTCAGCCTTCCTCGTCTCTCAAGGAGTCCAGCCGAATGAACCTGCATAAGAATGCCCGACCGGCGTTTCGGCGTCGAATCGAACTCGTCCATGCCGTGATAGAAGAAAATCCGCAGTTCAGGGCGCCGATGGCTTCCTCACAGCATCGGTTGGGCAATCTTTGTAACGGAGTTTGCGCACCCTGACCTACGCTTACCTAAAGCGCGCTGGGGCAAGCTTCGCGGGAAAAGACGGCGATGCGACTTGTTCAGACTCCTCCTTAACCGTCTGTCAAACTTTCAGCGGCGCCATTTTCTCGCTTTGCGCTTCGACATGAATCGGCAGCTTGACGGTGACGATCGCGCCAGTTACGGGCGGGGTTCGATTGCCCACACTGACCGTGCCGCCATGATCTTCGGTGGTGCGCTGCGCGATACCGAGGCCGAGCCCGGTACCGCCCGCCCGGCGCGTGATGGATCGCGTTTTCGAGCAGGTTTTGAAACACATGGCTCAGACGCTCGCGGTCCATTTTGACCGCGCAATCCAGCGCCGCGTGATTTTCGATGGCGACGCCGGCGCGCTCGGCGAGCGGC
>JACDAM010000109.1 GCA_013695435.1 Burkholderiales bacterium
ATGCCGGCCTGCTCGCGGTCACAAAGCAGGGGCGATTTCGCTATTACCGGCTGGCTTCGCCGTTGGTCGCCCAAGCGCTCGAAGCGGTCATGGTGCTGGCCGCGCAAAGTGCGCCGTCGGCTCGCGCGGAGCCCAGAATCGATCCGGCTTTACGACGCGCGCGAACCTGTTACGACCATATCGCCGGCGAACTCGGCGTCGCGATCACCGATGCGCTGGTCAGCGAGCGTTATCTCGTTCTGGATCACGATGCGGGCGAGATCACTCCCGAGGGCGTCGCTTTCTTCAATGGCCTCGGCGTCGATTTCGCGCCGCCGCCATCCGGAACGCGACGCGTGTTCTGCCGGCCCTGCCTCGATTGGAGCGAGCGCCGCCCTCACCTCGCCGGTTACGCGGGAGCGGCGCTGGCCACTTACTGCTTAGATCGGGGCTTGCTGAAACGCCAGCGGCACGGGCGCGCGTTGACCATCACCGCCCTCGGGTTGGCTGAGTTCCGCAAGTCATTCGGGATCGACCTCCGGGAGTAGCCCGTCGCCGAGACGAGCACGAACTTCGGGATTGTTACGTCTGGCCGATTTCGTTGCGCGCAGCTCTCCGGAATAATCTGGTTCACCGCTTGCAGATTCCCCGCTTGCGCGGCGTGAGGCCGTGCCATTTGGCGCGGTATCGTTCACGCGTTGGTCCCGCCATCGACGTTGAGGCAGGCGCCGGTGACGTTGGCGGCATCGGGACTGGCGAGAAAAGCGACCAGCGCCGCGACCTCTTCCGCCTTGCCATAGCGGCCGAGGGCGGTCATCTGCTTTTGGAAATCCGCCGATTCACCGTCGGCTGGGTTCAGTTCGGTATCGATCGGCCCGGGCTGCACGCAGTTGACAGTGATCGCACGTGGCCCGAGGTCGCGCGCCCAGCCGCGCGTGAAACCGGCGACCGCCGCTTTGCTCGCCCCGTACAGCCCGCCGCCCGTGTAGGGCATCCGGTCACCGTTGATGCTGCCGATGTTGATGATCCGCCCGCCCTCGTTCATGCGCCCGGCCGCCTCGCGCGCGGCAAGAAACACAGCGCGCACGTTCAGATCGAAGATTTCTTCGAAATCCGCATCGGAGCACTCGTTCAGCGGCTTGGGAGCAAACGCGCCAGCGTTGTTCACGAGAATGTCCAGGCGGCCGAACGTCTTCAGGGTTTCATCGAATAACCGCTTGATCGCCGCCGGATCGCGCATGTTCGCTTGCATCGCTTTCGCTTTGCCGCCGTCGGATGTAATGCTCTGGACAACTTCGTTGGCGCGCGCTTCGCTGCCGCTGTAGTTGACGACGACGTTCGCGCCGTCAGCCGCCAAGCGCTTGGCGATCGCAGCGCCGATGCCGCGCGATGCGCCGGTGACGATCGCAACTGTTCCCTCCAGATTTTTCATGCTTGTCTCCAATTCAATTGATCAAACGGTTTACGAATTGACATCGCAGGCGCTTTCACGTTGCGGATAATCGTGCTTGGCGGAACCGCATTGGTCACGGATATGAACAAGGGAGGAGATTGGATCCCGCGCGCCAGAACTGCGCTCGGGTTCGCTCAAGAGATCTCCGATCGCGTTGCGAGGCCACATCCAACGTCCCCTGCCGACCGCGTTGTCAGGCGGCGGCGGGGGCGATCGGATGCGGTCGGCGTTCGATGACCGCGCCCGAAAACCGGTGGCGAGCCGCTTCGCCGATGTGGTACAAAGTTTGGGATGAACACACGCCCGTCAATCGCCGAGATGGAAAAGGCGTACCTTGGTCGGGACGCCTCGTACGAGGGCATCTTCTTCGTCGGCGTGCGTACCACCGCGATTTTCTGTCGCCCGACCTGCCCGGCACGCAGCCCCTTGCCCAGGAACGTCGAGTACTTCGCGACGGCCGCCGCGGCTCTGTTCGCGGGATACCGGCCGTGCAAGCGCTGCCGGCCGATGTCCATGCGCAACGAACCGGAATGGGCCATTAGTCTTTTGGCCGATGTCGAGGCGAACCCGTCGTCACGGGTCACCGAGGGTGAGCTGAGAAGCCGGGGGATCGATCCGGCCACCGCCCGGCGACATTTCTTGCGCAACTACGGCATGACCTTCCAGGCGTATGCCCGGGCTCGCCGCTTGTCGAGTGCGTTCACCAGCATTCGGAGTGGCAGCTCGCTGGACGGCACGGCCTTCGATACCGGGTATGAGTCGCTGAGCGGCTTCCGCGAGGCGTTCGAGCGCTCGTTCGCTTGTACGCCGGGCGACTGTCAGCACCGTGACTGTGTGTTCCTGGCTTGGCTGCCAACGCCGCTTGGCCCGCTCGTGGCGGGCGCCACGGACGCCGGCATTTGTCTGGCGGAATTCACGGATCGGCGGATGCTCGAGGCCCAGTTCGAGGCCGTGCGAACGCTGTTCCGGGCGCCGGTACTGCCCGGCACGAACGCGCACCTGGATCGGCTTCGTAGGGAACTCGACGACTATTTCGCAGGAACGCGGCGCACGTTCAGGGTACCGCTGGTGTACCCCGGCAGCGCCTTCCAGCGGCGCGTGTGGGAACAGCTTCTGTTGATCCCTTACGGTGAGACCCGTTCGTATCACGAACTGGCGTCCGCGTTAGGAAATCCCAACGCGGTGCGTGCGGTTGGTCGGGCAAATGGGTTCAACCGCATCAGCATCGTGGTTCCCTGCCATCGAGTCTTCAACAAGAACGGCGACCTCGGCGGATACGGCGGCGGCTTGCGTCGCAAGCAATACCTGCTCAACCTGGAGCAAGTCGGAGTAGACAAGAACGCCTGATCATGCGCTGCACCCCCCCATGGGACTTTCGAGGTTGCGCGGACGGCGAATGCGTTGTTGTTGTCACGGCGCTTCGCGCACGGCAAGATCGTCGGGAATCTTTCGCGTCTCTGTCTCATTGTCCCAGGCCTGCGCGGCGATGCGCCAGCGATCCTGGTCGCGGACCAGGACTGCGGCGCTGACGTCGCGGGTCACAGTCGATCCGTTTTCGAGCATCTCGCATCCAAAGAACGCAACCGCGACGTTGCCAAAAATGCGTACTTCGCAGCCAAGCGGTGTCTCCTCCAGGGTCGCAAGTTTGCCTTCGGCCCGTAAGCGTTTCATCCGGTCCACGAACTGGTCGACCGTTTGCGGCTTCACCGGTCGCGCGGCAGGGAAAAGCGATGCCCCGGGCAGGAAAGTGTCGGCGAACCCGTCCCAGTCCGCTTCCTTTTCCCGCGTCCAGGTGAGACTTTCGAATTGGTTTCTCACAAGCGCCTTGATCAAAGACACATCAGCGCTGCTGCCACTATCACTCTTGAAGCCCATCGTTTGTCCGATCTCATGGTTCACTACCAGGGTGTACAAGGCGGCCTCACGCACGGTAACGTCGCCCCGCTCATATCATGTTGCAATGCGCTTGCGCGTGAAATGTCTCGCACTCATAGCTACGTCTGCTTTCGATAAAACGAAGTGTCGTGGAAGTTACCCACGTCGAAATCATGCACTCGATTTCGATCTCCAAGTTTCGGAATAACATCGTTCACGAAATGCTCCCGCTGGACATGGAATCGCCGCGCGCAAGCGCGCCTCGTAGCGGCCGGCCAGCGCGTGCAGCGCACCAGGCGTGTCGCCCGAGAAGGACGAGCCGTGCATGACAGCGAGGGTGCGCGGGGCAAGGTCGGCGAGACGGCGAATGGTCGGCGCCGTCGCCGGTCCAAGGCTCGTCTGATGAAACAGGTCCTCCGCCGCCATCGCGGGTCCGACGATATCGGCTTCGGTCAACGGGGGGCCGTTTCCGGGATGGGTAAAGAGATCGCCGCAAAACAGCGTGCCCGTCGTTTCCTCGAAGATGACGCCTGCGTCCCAGCCATGCGGCACATGCGGCGTGTCGACGTAGCGAACGCGTTTTCCGCCGAGATCGATGATCTCGCCATCCGCCAGCACGCGCGGCGGCCGGTCCGCCATGTCGGCGATGGACACCATGGAGCCCACGGTGCCATGCGCCACCTCTGCCCGCGGCGCCGCCGCGAGCCATTCGTTCATGGAGCCGCATTCATCAGCCTCGAAATGCCCGAACGTGATCCAGCGTAATCGTTGGACGGGCATGATCCTGGCGACGGCTGCACAGACCAGCGGGAACATTTTTCTCAGCCCGCAGTGGAACAGCAGAGGGTCCTCGCCGAGGATCAGGAACTCATTGAAGGTGAAGCCAGCAGGCGGTGCGATATCGGGCACGAACGTCGAGAAACGATAGATTCCTTCGTTGATTTCGTCGATCCTGGTTTCCACAACAGGCGCTCCTCTCAGGCTTTAAATTAGTAAGATCCTGCACGCTCACGAGGCAATGATGAGTTTGTCAGGCGTGATCGGCAATTCCCGCACCCTGATCCCGACCGCGTGCGTAGACCGCGTTCGCCACCGCCGCTGCGACGCCGGTTGCTGCCATTACACCAATGCCGTGCGCGCCGACGGGCTTACGTGCTCGTCGAATTAGTCGACGAAATGGATGGTGATGTCGCTCGGGATGTCGGCGTTGACCGGGATCGACATATTCGACAGATTCTTGGCGAGCCAGCGGCCATGACGGGGCTCTTGAACGCTCTGCTCCATCGTCGCCATGCCCCAACCCCAGACGATACCGCCGATCATCTGGCTTCGCGCGGTCGCGGGATTGATGATTCGGCCGGCCGAGTAGCTCCCGACCGCGCGGCGCAGGCGCACGATGCCGAGATCGGGATCGACTCGACGAAGATTGCTCCCCAGGTTCGCATCGCGTACGGCGTGCCGGAGCCGTTTTCACTGACCTCGGCGTCGTTTGGGAGAGCGAACGCGCCGTCCCCGACAACTTCGGTCATCCCGGCGCTACGTATCGCTGACGCGAGGTCGTACTCCGTGGTGAGACGGGCGAGTTTCGCCTTCGCCTCCGGCGCGTTCGCGCAGCCAGTCAAGCAAGGTCTCGCGCGCAGCAATCTCTCCCACCATCGGCTGCCCGTTTACTCTCACCCCGACCGTCAGGCGCTTCCGAAACGCGGCCATCTCACCTGCCTCCATCGTTCGCGTTAACCGGCGTGCAAGAGCAGAGTGAAGCGGCGCTTTTGCACGCCCGGGTTGAACGCGTTGTCAGGCCGGCGTTGCAAGCTTGAGACCGATGATGCCAGCGATGATGAGCGCAACGCTGATTAGCCGTGCAGCGTTCGCAGGCTCTTCAAACAGCACGATCCCAAGAATTACGGTACCGACCGCTCCGATCCCTACCCAGATGCTGTAAGCGGTGCCAACTGGAAGTGACTTCATAGCAGTGCCCAGTAGCCAAAGACTGATGATCATCGCGAGAACCGTCCAAACAGTAGGCCACAACCGAGTGAAACCTTCTGTGTACTTCAATCCGATGGCCCAGCCGGCCTCAAACAGCCCAGCAAAAACAAGAATGACCCAAGTCATGTGCATTCCTTTCACAATTGCGGGGTCGTCCCCGATCGATGTTGGACGAACGTCGAGAGACGATAAATTCCTTCGTTGAGTTCGTCGATCCTGGTTTCCATGACAGGCGCTACTCTCAGGTTTTCAGCTTCGCGGCGATGCGCGCAACATGCCGGCCTTGGAACCGGGCGCCGTCGAGTTCATTCGCGCTCGGCTGTCGCTTGCCGTCCATCCCGGCCAAGGTCGAGGCGCCGTACGGCGAGCCGCCGGTCATCTCGTCCCCCTTCATTTGGCCCTTGAAGCTGTAGGGCAGGCCGACGATCACCATCCCCAAATGAAGCAGCACGGTGTGGGTAGACAGGATCGTGGATTCCTGGCCGCCGTGCTGGGTGGCGGTCGAGTCGAAAACGCTGGCGACTTTGCCGACGAGCTTATCCCCCATCCACAGCCCGCCGGTCTGGTCGAGGAAATTCTTCATCTGCGCCGTCATATTGCCGTAGCGGGTCGGCGTGCCGAAAATGATGGCGTCGTAGTCGGCTAATTCGTCGACCGTAGCGACCGGCGCCGCCTGATCGAGTTTGTAGCCCGACTTCTTGGCGACATCCTCCGTGACAAGTTCCGGCGCCCGTCTCACAGACGCCTTCGGCGATCGCTCCCGCCATGGTTTCGACGTGGCCGTAGCTCGAGTAGTAAAGAACGAGAATTTTGGTCATGGCTGTTTCCTCATCTTTGGATCCTTGATTGGGGAATTTTCGCATTCATCACTATTCCTTTCGATCTGCACCGATCGTGCCGATCGTATGGATCTGGAACTCTTGCTGTAGTCCTCCTGGATTGTCTTTCAGCGTCGCCAGCAGCGCGTTGATGCGCGAGGCGACCGTAATGATCTGATTGCCACGCAGAGTGGCCGTCGTCGGATAGTTGTCCTCGTGCGGCTTGCGCTCGGCAATGGAGGCTGAAGACCAGCCGTCAACGCTGCGCAGCACCAGGATCTCATTGGCTGCCACGGTTGCGGTCCGGTTGCGGATGATCACCAGATCGCCGCCCGCGAGCAGGATGCCGTCGCCCGCCGTGATCGGCTCTGGCAGTTTGACGGCGGTGAACTTTTTGGGAGCGTCGAGTGGCACTTTGAAAAGCTTGCCGTCAGACTTCTTGGCGACGAGCAGATAACCGTCGGGATGCACGTCGAGGCCGTTCATGGTGAAGCCTTCACCCTTGAACTGTTCGTTCTGGACGAGGACCGACTTGACGCCCGCAGCATCGATTTTGTAGATCGCATGCGCG
>JACDAM010000110.1 GCA_013695435.1 Burkholderiales bacterium
TCGGCGCACAGGCCGAGTTTGCTGAAAGGCATGAATTCTCCTGGATCGACCTGCCAAGGAAATTCCTTGAGACCGGTCCAGGCTGATAATGTGGGACTTCGATACGGCGCGGAATCCAACGATGGCAGACGGCGAGACCGGACAGCCAACCGCGCAACCGGGCACATGATAACCGATCAGCCGCAGACGCGAAAGCGGAGTGTCGTCGCGCTGCAATCGGGCCCGCCCGCGTGAACCGGTTTGTGGCGTTAGACCGCCGAGCAAGGCGCCGTTGACGCCACTACACTGCGTATATACACTGCGCGCATGGAGTTCACTTGGTCGGAGACGAAGCGCGCCACCAATCTGAAAGCCCACGGCCTTGACTTCGTTGACGCTCCGCGTGTGTTTGAAGGAGCGACGTATACCTTCGAAGACGACCGTTTCTCCTATGGCGAGCAGCGCTTCGTCACGCTCGGAATGCTCGCTGGCATTCCAGTGTCAATAGTTCATACGGAGAGCGAACATGAGATCCGCGTCATCTCGTTCCGCAAAGCAACCAAGCGCGAAGCGCAAATCTACTTCGATGCAATCCAAGACTGACTGGGCTCGCCTGAAAGCAGAAGCAGCAGCACCGGGCAAAGCCACGGGAGAACATCCCGAAGCTGATGTTCGGCACCTCGTTCGTGGCATCGTTCGCCGAGGCCTGCAGCCTCTGCCTGCCAAGGCATCCATTTCGTTGCGGGTCGATCAAGACGTTCTGGAGTGGTTCAAGGCACAAGGTCCCGGCTACCAAACTCGCATCAACACAGTGCTTCGCGCCTTTCGGGATGCGTCGGTCTAACCTCGGTCGAGCGGACGTCCAAAGCTACGGTTTTGGGCGCCGCTCACTTCCACGTTGGTGCCGCGCAGCTAGGTTCGAGCCGCACCGCTTACGCGGCTGCGCCCCTGTGACCCGTCCGCGCGTAACGCGCTGCGGCGTCAAGGGGTACTGCACAACTCGCGCCCCGTGGCCATCGCGACTGTGGCGTGTCACATGGCAGTAAAAGACGAAGCCCCTACCAAAGCCGCTTTTCGACGACTCTCAGACGCGAGGGTTCATTGGGTGCAAGCTAACCAGAAATACTTTGAGCCGGAACTATTTCGCATTGAACTCAACGCCTGCATTCAGTCGTTGCGGAGCGTCACCTTCCTCCTTCAGAAACACAAGGCTGACATACCCGGTTTCGCAGCGTGGTATCAAGTCTGGCAAGAGCGAATGCGCGAAGACCCACTGATGGCATGGTCTGTAGAAGCTCGCAATCGCATCGTTAAGCAAGGCGATCTGAAGCTACACAGCATTCTGCGAGTATCGATTGTCGCGTCCTACTTCGAGCACGAAGTTCCATTCCTTCAGTACGAGGCGACTCCCAAGCTCACCTCCGCAAAAATCCTAAGGGACGTACAAAAGGCTCCGATGCCCCTAAAGGTCATGCGGCACGGGTATCTTCGCCTAGAGCGTAGGTGGGTTGCCAACGATCTTCCAAGCCATGAACTACTTGGAGTGCTTTCGCACTGCTGGGAATTTCTCTCAAAACTGCTTCAGGATGCCCCGGGGGTCCACGAAGCGACGAAAGATAGTCCACTGTCCGCTGAAGGGCTTCCACCTTGTATGGTTGAGGATCCCGAGTTGCGTTCCCTTTGGGTCAAACTCGCTACCGGTGAGGCGTCCAGCCTCACCTTCGAACCAGTAGTACTCGACCCGACGAAAAAGGAAGCTCTCCTTGAGAAGTACGAAGTCCGGTCGGTAAAGGCGCTTTCGTCACTCGAAGACGCTTCGCTGCGGGAGCTTGCACAGCATTACTTTAGCCTGGCTAAAATCGTGCTGAGGAAAGACAAGTACCACATCTTGCTCGTTGTTCTCATTTTACGGAATAATTCCATCAAGCTGCTGCAGCTTCAGCCTGAAGACCAGGCCGACAAATACCGCTTGTGGCGGCAGGTGGCTGTTGAGGTTAAGCGATCTCGCGCGCGAGCGCTCATTGCAATCTCTGAGGCATGGAACGCGACTTTCGATCCCGCCCACCCCTTTCGCCACGCGGTTGACTATCCAAATCGACGTGAGGTCCTGCACGTAATAGCGGCGTCGGACGCTGGAGAGACGCTCGCTCTGATTGCGCCCTTTGAGCGAAGGGACGGGGAAATCGTCTTTGGCGAGGACGAAGAAACAGATAGTGGCGGTGATATCAATTTGCTAGCCCCTGTTCAGGCAGTATGGCGAACCAAAATAGGGCGGTGATCCTGAGCAGTCGGAGACTCAAATAAAGACTCAAGTAGGGTCAGATCCATTTCTTCCCTCGCGGAAGCTGGAACCTTCAGGCTTCTCAACCCGGTCCGAATGAACAACAACGTATTGCAACATCACACCTAAGCCAGCATGTCCGCCCAGATATTGCGTCCCCAGGCTTCCGCGTATTCGCCTTCGAGCTTGCTTGGCGCAGGCGAGAGACCGCCGCTGCCTTCGACGGCCAGCATGGTTTTCTTTTCAGCATTGAATGCGTGCACGGATGCGATGTGCACGACTTCGTTGCCGCTGATAAAGCTGTAGCAGGTATTGGTCATCATCGGGCTGTCGTTGACCGGCTGTTCCGCCAGTTGTGCGATGACCGCCGCGGCGCAGACTTTGGCGTGGGCGTTGGCCATATGCCCCGACTTCGGCATGGCCGGCGCGGATAAAGTCGCATCGCCGAGCACATGGATGTTTTTCTGCGCGGTCGATTCCATGGTGCGCCAATCGACATCGCACCAGCGATCGTTGCTGGTAACGAGCCCGGCCTGGCGCGCGATGGCGCCGGCGGCTTGCGGCGGGACGACATTCAGCACGTCGGCTTTGACGTCCTCGAACTGCAGCCTGGCAGTGTTCGTCGCCGGATCGACATCGGTCAGTTCGCTGTTTGGGCGATATTCGATAATGCTGCCGTAACGCTCGGAGAAGGCTTTGCCGAACAGCCCTTTTTTCGAGGTGATTTCGGGATTGGCGTCGAACACCAGAACCTTGGATTTCGGCTTCGCATTCTTGAAGTACCAGGCAACCTGGCAGGCGCGCTCGTACGGCCCCGGCGGGCAGCGGTACGGCGCTTTTGGCACGAACAGCGCATAGACGCCGCCATCGCGCATCTCTTCGAGTTGCTTGCGAAGCGCAAGCGTTTGCGGGCCGGCTTTCCACGCGTGCAAAATCGTCTGCTGCGCGGCGTCGTTGTTGAGCCCGGGCAACTGCGCATACAAAAATTCGACGCCCGGCGAGACGATCAGCCGATCGTAATTCAGGGTTTGTCCGCGCTTCAGGCTGACGGCGCGTCTGGCCGGATCTATGGCGGTGGCGACATCCTGCACAACCGTGACGCCGTGTTTCCCCAGCGTATCGTAGTCGCGCGTCAAATCCTGCAGGCTCATGGTTCCGGCGAGCACGCGATTACTGAGCGGGCACGAGATGAAAACAGGGTTTTGCTCGACCAGCACAACATCGATCGCCGGGTTCCACAGCTTGA
>JACDAM010000111.1 GCA_013695435.1 Burkholderiales bacterium
AGCATGGGAATCTACCTGACCTACGAGCCGCGCGTCGGCCGCGTCGATGCCGAACGCAACTGCATTTCGAATATTCGCGGCGGCGGATTGAGCTACGCCGAAGCGGCCAACAAGTTGAACTATTTGATGTGCGAATCGCGCCGCCTCAAGCTGAGCGGCATTCGATTGAAGGAACAGGCCAAGGCTTTAGGGAGCAATCCCGAGGCTCCGGAATAGCCGGGCAGCGATCGCCTGACGGCCCGGGACATAAGCAAGCGCAGTATGTTTGCAACCGCTTGCTAAATCTTCAGCTGTTTGACGAGCCTTGCAAGGCGTTCGGCCGCGGCGCGCTCCGCGAGCACGCCGTAGCGCAAGTCGATGTAGAGCCGGCTGATCGCAGCGATCGCCGCGGCGTGCTCGGGTTTCGCCTCGGCGACACGCGCGGCGAAGTCGCGTGGGCCTTCCGCGGGCTGCCGCGAAAAACCGCCTTTCGCAAGCTTCGCGCAAAACGTCCGGTAGGCCGAAACGACCGGATCTCGCGGCGCGGCGCGATGTTGTCTGAGCAGCATCGCGGCCATTGCCAGAACAATAATTGAAACCACGACGATCAGCACGACCGCCATGGTCCGCCATGAAGCGCCTCGCAAACCGATGTTCGACAGGACTTGCAACTGACGCGACGGATCGTAGCCGAGGACCCATTGATTCCAGCTATTCGCCGCCGCATCCCAGGTCAGGCGCGCCGGCCGCAGCCAGTTCTGCTCGCTGAAGTTGGCAAGCACAAACGCTTCTTCGGCGGGCAGCGCTGCCGTGACGCCTTGCTCGACGCGCGAAGGCGCGACCGCCGCGGTAGGATCGATGCGCACCCAGCCGCGGTCGAGCAGCCAGACTTCCGCCCACGCGTGGGCATCGGCCTGACGCACAACCATGTAATCGTCGAGCGGATTGATCTCGCCGCCCTGATAGCCAGTCACGACGCGCGCCGGCACGCCGGCGGCGCGCATCAGGAAAGTGAAGCTCGAAGCATAGTGCTCGCAGAAGCCGCGACGCTTGTCGAACAGAAATTCATCGACAGCTTGCGCGCCGAGGAGCGGCGGCGACAAGGTGTAGAAAAACGGCTGCTGGCGGAATAGCGCGAGCGCCGCGTCGACGATGTCGCGATCGCTGTCGCTGTCCGAGCGCAGCGTTTTCGCCAGCGCACGCGCGCGCGGGTTCGAATTGTCCGGCAGCCGCAGGGCGCGCCGCAACTCGTCGTCGCTCGCGTCGACATTGGCATGATAGTCGAGAACCGAAGCCATCTCATAGCGCATGCGCGTCGTGACCGGCGCGCTGGCAATAATCTGAAAATCGGGGGTCAGCTTGCTGTCCCGCGGGCGCTCAATGGGCAGATCGAGCGCGAGCATCGAGGTTTTGCCGTGCGGCTCAAGCGTGACGGCGTAGCGCAGCGGCACGGACTTTGCGACGTAACTTCTATCGGCAACGCTCTCTTGCCGCGCGTTGCCCGACCAGGTGCGGCCATCGAAATCCCATAACACCGGTCCGCGCCAATACAGCGCATATTGCGCCGGCGGCGCTGTCTCGAACTTCGCCCGAAACGCGGTCGCCCGCGACAGGCTTAGCTGGCTCATGCTGCCCGGCGCCATCGTATCCGACAACCCGGTCGAACCGCCGGACTTATCGTACTGGACCCCCCACAGCGGCCCCTGCACGCGCGGAAACAGAATGAACAACACGAGCATCAGCGGCGCCGCCTGCGCTACCAGCAACAGCGCGATGCGCAGCGTATTGCGCAGCGCAGCGGGCGACGGGCCGTGATGGAAATTTATCATCGTGGCGGTGATCGCAACGACGCCGAGCAGCATATAGAGCGCGGTCGAAACGCTCTCTGAATAAAGGAAATTGGTGATGACCAGAAAGTAGCCGAACAACAGCATCAGCATGGCGTCGCGCGGACGCGTCGTTTCGAGCAGCTTCAAGGCCAGCATCATGACAAGTAGCGAAACACCGGCATCGCGGCCTAGCAGATCGCCATGACTCAGGTAGACGGAGGCGGTTACCGCGACGACCAGCGGGACCAAAGCCAGCTTGCGCGGCAATGCGAGGCCGCGATGCGCGATATGCCAGCGCCAGAATGCCAGCGCGGCGGCAAGCGGGGCGATCCACAGCGGCAGCCTTAACGCGTGGGGTGCTGCGACCAGCGCCAGCGAAACGAGCAACCAACTGACGTCGGGCAGGCTCAGCGCCGGGCCGGCCGCAATCGCTGTTGCGGGCTGTATGCGCGCCATGCTAGAGCCCGAAACGCGCGAGCGCGGAAAGACAGCGCTGCTGTTGCACTGCGCCGGTGGCGGGGGGAACGGTCTGGCCGGGCAGGCGCAGGCCGAAACTTTTCTGCCCCGAGCCGGCATCGAGCACCCAACGGGCAAGCCGCGACAGCCGCGCCTCGGTGTCCATGCTGGCCGGCAGCTCGTCCCAGTCTAGCCAGATGCTCAAATCGGCGTTGCCGTCGAATTGCTTGGTCATAAGCGGGTGGCCGCGCGCAACCGCTTTCCAGGCGACGTGACGCAGCGCGTCGCCGCGCTGATAACTGCGCAGACCCGCGAAATCATCGTTGCCGGACGCGCGCGCGATGCTGTCGCCGGCCTCGGCGCGCGGCAGCGGGCGGCGGATTTCGCATTCCGGATTCGGGTAGATCAGGCAGTACGAATCGGGGATCAGATACGCCCACGCCTTGAACAGACCGAGCGGAAAGCGCGTGCCGAGTTTGCAGCGTCCGGGCTTCAGCACGCCGCGCCGCGGCGCCGGCACGGCCAACTGGATATCGACTGCGCCTAGCGCCGGGACATCGAATGGTGCGGACGTCTGCCGGCCGCAATGGATCGTGACGTTGTAGCGCGGCAGGTTCTCCGCGTTTTCGACCTTTAACGTGAAAATCGCCTGACCGCCGGCAAACACCGGCGGGTTGCGGCGGACTGAGATGCGTAGCCGCGCCAGATTGCGGTACGTGTGGAAGATCGAAACCACACCCATCGCGCCGAGCAGAAAAGTCAGCACCAGACCAAGACTCAGATCGTAGTTGACTGAGCCTGTCAGCATCAAAAGCAGGATCACGCCGAACAGAAAGCCGTGGCCAGTCGGCAGTATGAAGATTTCCTGCCACCCAAACACAAAGCTGCGAGCGGAAATACCGCCTGGAAGGCGGCGAAGAAGCCAGTTCGCGAAGAAAAGTCTGAGCCGGAAATTGGCAATCACCACAACTGGCCTGTCGGTTGGTCAACGTTAACGTTAGGGAATCGGTACCTCGGCAATCAGCCGCTGTGCAATATCGACGCCGTTCAGCCGCGCATAATCGTTCGCCGGCTGCAAGCGATGACCGACTACACCGGGCAACACTGCCTGCAAATCTTCCGGCAGCACCTCGTTGCGGCCGTCCATCAGCGACCAGGCGCGCGCGCAGTGCACGAGCGCCAGGCCGGCGCGCGGGCTCAAGCCATGCTGATAGTCGGGGCTAAGCCGTGTGTACGTAATCAACGCCTGCGCGTAATCGAGCAGCGCATGCGAAGTGTAAACCTGCATTACCTGAGCCTGCAGACTGAGCAATTCCTGTGCCGTGATGCACGGCGCGAGGCTGGAAATCATATCCCGCCGCGGCGCGCCGGCGAGGAGTGCGCGTTCGGCGTCGCCATCCGGGTAGCCAAGCTGGATGCGCATCAGGAAGCGGTCGAGCTGCGATTCGGGTAACGGAAATGTGCCGAGCTGGTACGAGGGGTTTTGCGTTGCGATGACGAAAAAAGGTTCGGGCAGCGGCCGCGTCTCGCCTTCGGTCGTCACTTGGTGTTCTTCCATCGCTTCGAGCAACGCGCTTTGCGTTTTTGGCGTTGCCCGATTCACCTCGTCGGCGAGCACGATCTGCGCGAAAATCGGCCCCGAATAGAACTTGAACGCCGAGCTGTCGCGATCGAGTATTGAGACGCCGAGAATGTCGGCGGGCAGCAGATCGCTGGTGAACTGGATGCGCTGAAAATCGAGCCCGAGCGTCGCGGCCAGCGCGTGCGCCAGTGTAGTTTTGCCGACGCCGGGAACGTCTTCGATCAGCAAATGGCCGCGCGCCAGCAGGCATGCCATGGCCATTTTGATCTGGCGCTCCTTGCCGAGTATGACCTGGCCAATCTGATCGATGACGCGGTGCAGCGGATAATGATTGACGGAATTTTCCATCATCCAAGTGTGCCATGTTCACCGCCGGTGCGCGACCCGGACGCGTTGCGGTGAGCCGTCGTCGCGAGCATGGCCATTGGCGCGGGCCGGGCCTGATCGATACGGATAAACGTGGACACGCGAGGCTGCCGCCGATAAGATTTCCCGCTTGCTCGCGCAACGTTATTCTCCGGCTCGGCCCTATGAGTTCCCGCATTGCTTTCATCACCCATCCCGACTGCGCGCTCCACGATATGGGTGCGCATCATCCGGAACGGCCGGCGCGTCTGGCCGCGATCAGCGATCGCCTGATCGCATGCGGAATTAACAATCATTTGCTGCATGTCGACGCGCCGCTGGTATTGGCGGGACAGCTTGCCCGCGTGCATACAGAGGCGCATATCGCCGCCATCGAAGCTGCCGCGCCGGCCGTCGGCCTGCGTTATCTCGACGCCGATACTGCGATGTGCGCGCGGACTCTGCACGCGGCGAAGCGCGCCGCCGGCGCTGCGATCCGCGCAGTTGACATGGTTATTGGGGGCGAGGTGGAGTGCGCGTTTTGCAGTGTCCGGCCACCAGGCCATCACGCCGAGCACGATCGCGCGATGGGTTTTTGCCTGTTCAACAATATCGCTGTCGGTGTCGCGCACGCGCTGGAACAGCATGGCTTGGAGCGCGTCGCCATCGTCGATTTCGATGTCCATCACGGCAACGGCACCGAGGACATTTTTCGCGACGACGAACGCGTGCTGATGGTTTCGATTTTCCAGCATCCGTTTTATCCGGGAAGCGGAATCGGTGGCCGTTCCAGACGCATGGTCAATATTCCGCTCGCCGCGTACGGCCCACCACGGGATTTTCGCAGCGCGGTGACCGCGCACTGGTTGCCGGCGCTGCATCAATTCGAGCCGCAGATGCTGTTCATATCGGCCGGCTTCGATGCGCATTGCGAAGATGAGATGGCGATGCTGAGCCTGACCGAAATCGATTACGCGTGGGTGACGTGCGAGATCAAAAGGATAGCGGAACGCTACGCGCAAGGACGCATCGTTTCGGTGCTCGAGGGCGGCTATGCGCTCAGCGCGCTGGGACGCAGCGCTGCGGCGCACTTGAAAGCGTTAGGGGATTTCTAGGGCCGCGCGCAGCGGCCCCCAAAATCAAAGTGCTTCAACTGTCGATGAGCAGTGCGGCCGCGACCTTGCGGCCTTCCTCGACCAGAACGTTGTAGGTGCGGCACGCCGCATGCGTGTCCATCACTTCCAGTCCGACATTGGCCTGAACCAGGCTGGCCGACAGGCGCGGATGCGGAAAGCGCAAATGGCGGCCGGTGCCGAGCAGCAGGATTCCGGGCTGCAAGCTCAGCAGAAAGTCGAAATTCCGCGCCGACAGGTTTTCGAAGGAATCGACATCCCAATCGGCGATCAGCCGTTCCGGTAGCACGATCAGGTTGCGATCAAAACGTTGGCCGTTGACCAGCACGAAGCCCTCGCCGTAGCCGGTGCAAAAGTTTTTGCCTTCGCGAGGACTTGAACTGAGTTTCAAACCGGATTTCGAACCTTCACGATACGGCTTCCGCCGGGCTCGCAGCGCGTTTCGGTTGGCTGGGTGGAAAAGTCTATTTGCCGAAAAAGAAGTGAAAAGCGTTTTTGCCGGCGCGCTTTGCTTCGTACATCGCCTGATCGGCATGGTCAATAAGCGCGGCAACGTTTTCTCCGTCGGCGGGAAACATGCTGATGCCCAGACTGCCGGAAATATTGAAGGTCCGGCCATCGGCTTCGAACGCTTGTTCCAGCGCGAGCAGAATTTTTTGCGCGATCGGAATCGCGTCCCGGTCAGAATCGAGCCCGTAGAGGGCAATCACGAATTCATCGCCGCCAAGGCGGGAAACCGTATCGCCTTCGCGCACACATGCGGTCAGTCGTCTGGCAACCTCGGTCAACAGCAGATCGCCGCACAGATGACCAAACCGGTCGTTGACCGATTTGAATCCGTCGAGGTCGAGGAAACACACCGCTATTTGAACACCTTCACGCCGGGCGTGAGCGAATTGCTGCTGCAACAGATCGACCAGAAGCCGCCGGTTCGGCAGTTCCGTCAGAGGATCGCGCACAGCCAGGGCGCGCACCCGCGCTTCGGCACGGGTTCGTGCCTCGACTTCGATTTCGAGCGCACGATTCGTTGCCGCGAGGATCGCCGTGCGCTCGGCGATCTTCATTTCCAGTTCGTCGTTGGCTTGCTTGAGCTGCTGGTGCGCTATGTCACGCTCGACGACGACCGAAGTAAGCTCGCGCATGCGCTTGCGCAATTCCATCTCGGCCACGACGGCTCGTGATAACGCTTGCAGCGCGCTGCGCTGCGCCGTCGTTAACTTGCGTGGGACGTAGTCGATTGCGCACA
>JACDAM010000112.1 GCA_013695435.1 Burkholderiales bacterium
GCGAATATCCGCGCTGGGCGAAGTCTTCAGCGCTGACCTACCAGATGATTTATCAGCAGCCAGTGCGCCACGAATTCCATCTGATCGCGGCGCCGACTTTGCTGGTCATCGGCCAGGAAGACCGCACAACTTTGGGGCGCGGCATTGTGCCGGTGGAAGTACTGGAAACGCTCGGACAATACCCGCAACTTGGGCGCGCGGCCGCGAAGGATATCCCGAATGCGAAGCTGATCGAGTTCGACAACGTCGGCCACATTCCGCACCTCGAAGCGCCGCAACGCTTCCACGACGCGCTGCTTGAATTTCTGGAACGCTGACGCGCCGCGGGCCTGCCCCCGCTTGTCATTCCGGACGCGACCGAAGGACGCGAGCCGGAATCCAGCAGAATCACATTGAAAAAAGAACTGGATTCCCGCGTGCGCGGGAATGACACACGCTTGGTTACACAGCACCACACTGAGCGCGAAAGGCACTACTTAACTGCTCTTACAGCCCGCTCGCGTTCGCTGGCATGACGCGATCCTGAAACCGTTGCGCTCAGCCCTTTTGGCGTCACTTTCCGCAGCGCGCTCGCGGAATGTCGAGACGCTGCCATCCGTCGTGGCCGAGGCTTTGCAGCGTTGCGATATTCTTGTCAAATATGCCGCCGGCATCGGGAAAAGCCGCGACTGCGCGCTCGACGCTCGCTTCACGCAGCAGATGCAGCATCGGATACGGCGAGCGGTTGCTGTAGTTGCTGATGTCATCGCACGCCGTACCGGCGAACTGGTAGCGCGGATGAAAGCTCGCGACCTGAAGTTCGCCGCCCAAGCCGAGGTCTTCGACCGCCTGGTCCGCGACGTCGAGAAAATCGTTGTAGTCGAGAAAATTATCGAGCACGTACGGATGAATAAGCAGCGTCGTGTCGATTTCGTCGGCGTTGGCCGCGGCCAGGTATTGCAGCTCACGCGTCAGATCGGCAAGCAATGCCTGTTCGCTGCGCGCATCGCTGACGACAGTGCGAATCTGATTTTTGGCGTGAACGCCTTTGGCGAAAGGGCACAGGTTGAGGCCTATGACCGCGCGTTCCAGCCAGATACGCGTTGCCGCGATCGCTGCTTCGCTCGCCGCGATCGCTTCGTCCATAGCGCGTGCCTGCGCGCCGGATTCGCGGGCGGCATCTGTTTCGCGGTTAACGTTCTCTGCCATTACCCCACCATTGCAGAACTCGCGAGCATTAGTCAATCGAATCTCGGCATTCCATGACTGAATGGCGCGCTGCTACGCGTGCCTGGCCAAAAACTGATCGAGCCGATTCGCAAATGCCTGCCGATCCGCCTGATTCAACGTTGCCGGCCCGCCGGTTTCAACGCCGCTGCTGCGCAATCCGTCCATGAAATTGCGCATGGTCAGATGCTCGCGAATATTGTCCTGCGTATAAAACTCGCCGCGCGGATTCAATGCAAAACCGCCGCGCTCGATCACATCAGCGGCGAGCGGAATATCGGCCGTGATGACGAGATCGCCTGCCGCAACCTTCGCCACGATCTCGTTATCTGCCACGTCAAAACCACGCGGCACCTGCAGCGATTTGATATATGGCGAAGCCGGAACGCGAATGAGCTGATTCGCAACCAGGGTCGTCACGATCCCGCGCCGCCCGGCCGCGCGAAACAGAATTTCCTTGATCGCATTCGGGCATGCGTCGGCATCGACCCAGATTTGCATGAGCTAAAGGGTTCTTTGCCTCAGGTGGGTTCTCATGTTTCTTTAAAATCTAAGGATGCAACTTTGTTATGAGCTTGACTTGTCGGTATAACCGTATTCATACTTTCCGCCATGAAAACCGCCATCTCCGTACCCGACGAAATTTTTGCATCGGCCGACCATCTAGCCAAGCGCAAGGGAATGTCCCGCAGCGAACTTTATGTGACCGCGCTGAAGGATTTCCTGAACAAGCACAGTGAGGATGAAGTCACGGCAAGGCTGGACGGGATATACGCCAACGAACCTGGCCTCGATCCCGCACTTCAACACATGCAATCCAAATCCCTTCGCAAGACAAAATGGTGAGCCGGGGCGACGTCTGGTGGGCAGCCCTGCCCGATCCAGTCGCATCCGAGCCCGCTTACGAAAGGCCGGTCGTCATCATCCAGTCCGACACATTCAATCGCAGCCGCATTCAAACGGTAATCGTCGTAGCACTCACCTCCAATCTCCGTCTCGCCGAAGCGCCCGGGAATGTGCGGCTGTCGGCGAAAAAAACCCGGCTGCCCAAGGACTCTGTCGCTAACGTGTCGCAGATCGTCACACTCGACAAAGCGTTTCTGACTGATCGATGTGGACGCCTGGATACTGCAACCATGCTTCGGATCGACGACGGCGTTCGATTGGTTCTATCCTTGTAAGTATCGGTTTCTCAAGTGCCGACCGAAGCCGATACTTGCCGCAAACTCATCGTTCCCAGGCTGCAAGCCCTCGGCTGGGACGATGAACCGCACTTGATCGCCGAACAGCGAACTATAACCGACGGCCGCATCGTTCCCGCGGGAAAAGGCTTCGTCCGCAAACCGACAAAACGCGTCGATTATCTGCTGCGCTACACGCGCGACTTCCCGCTTGCCGTGCTGGAAGCAAAGCGGGATATAAAAATTCCGCCGATGGATTGCAACAGGCAAAAGACTACGCGGAAATGCTTGGATTGAAGTTTGCCTACGCCAGCAACGGGCAGGACATCATCGAGTTCGATTATTTTACCGGCCTCGAAACCTCGCGCGGCGATTATCCAGCGCCTGACGAATTATGGCAGCGCTATCGCAACGACAGCGGGCTCGCCGCTCCGGAACACGCCGGTCAGCGCATATTGTGACGCTCGTTGTGACTGTCAACGGACGTGAGTCGATCTGGCTGCTGACTGATCGCCGTCTTTCCTTCAAGACCCGCGCGCCGAAGGATGATGCGCGCAAAGTGATGTTCCTCGAAACTACGGATGGCGTGGCCATTCTCGGATACGCCGGGCTTGGAGCTACCGCCCTCGGAACCGAACCCGCAGATTGGATGAGCGCGGTTCTGCGTGGCAGGAACCTTCCACAAGAGCAGTCCCTCGATGTACTGGCGGAAGCGATGAAAAAGCAGTTTCCGCAACACATGGTCGGAATGCCAGGGGACGGCGGGCCCGCTCACAACGTGATCGTTACGGCATTCCTTGGCAACGAGACAAGGCTTTATACAATCGACCTTGTTTTTGCGCCGGACCGTAAAAGCTACCACTTTCGCTACACACGCCACGTGATTGACAAACCGACACCGGCCACCCCTAGGCCGCCGCGGTTGGGGTTAGGCGGGACCGGCGCCCTGTACCTGATTCAAGACAAGAAGTGGAAACGGCCCCTGCTTCGCCTAGTCAGAGCTTATGACCGCGGCCAAGTGTCGTCCTGTGCGATGGCTGACCACTTGGCCAGCCTGAATAGCGAAGTGCATTTAGGCATCAGCGACAAATCAGTGGGGCCGCGCTGCACAGTTGCCTGGCGGAACAGAAAGGAAGGCGTTCACAAGGGTGGCGGTGGACATCGGTTCTATACCGGCACGACACGAGACGCCAACTCATTACCCCTGCCCACAATTGCGAACGGAATGGATGTAAGTGCTCTTGCTGGGGTGATGATGCCGCATATGTCCAAAATGATGGAGGCGATGCAAGCAGGCGACCCGCCAAAGGAGCTGGACAAGGACGAGCTCAATGCGGAGTTGGCTCGTCTCCCGGACAAACCCGACGAAAACCTTCGCTAGCGCCGTACTGAAAAGAATAATGGGGTTCGCGTAATTACCGGAGACACGCCACGAAACGTGAACGATCAAACTATGCGTTATAGACCAAAACTTGAAACCGCTGAAATGCGTGCTGAATATGATTTCTCGCGGGGCGTCCGGGGAAAGTATTTCCAGCAATACATGCAGAGCAGCAATGTAGTCGTCCTGGAACCCGACGTCGCCACCGCATTTCCAAATGCCGAGGCCGTCAACGATGCCTTGCGAGGGCTTATGCGCGTCGCACAGCGATCAGCAAGCCAAACCCGACATTGAGCGGACGCGCAAAACCGCGCGCCGCTCTCAACTTGAAGGTTTAGGCGACAACTTTCGAAGCGAAGATGCGCTTTCTCAGAAGCAAGTTGCAAACGACCGCTTTAATTCTCGCTTCCGCACTTGCTCTCACCGGCTGCTCGTGGCAAAGCGTGCGACCCGAACAGGCTCTTGACGGCGCCGGAGGCGGCGCCGTCAGCTTCGTCAATCGCGTGTGGCAGGTGGAGAATTCATCCGGTGTCGCGCCTGGGACGCTGTATGTGTTTCTGTCGGAGGGGACGCTGCTCATTACTTCCGCCAATAGCACGCCGCTGCTCGGGACATGGAAGTACGAGGGCGGAGAGTTAACCATGGTCGAAGAGGGCCGCCCTTACAAGACGGACATTCTCCAGTTGAGCGCAGACGAGTTCAGAATCAGAAGCAACAACCCGGGGGAACCGGTAGAGGTCAGGCTCGTCCCGGCCAAACCGGACGCCCTGCGTTGCCGAAAGAGCGTGCGCTTAACCGATCGACTTCGTACCGCCGGCCACGGAAGCTAGCCTCGATATGGCGGCTACGGACAACCCTTGCAGCCCTGAGTTTTCGCGCCTTCGAAATTCGCGCCTTCCAGTTTCGCGCCTTCGAGAATGGCGCCTTCCAGATTGGCCTTCCTGAAATTCGCGCCCGACAAATCGGCGTTCGTCAGATTCGCGCCTTTCAGGTTCGCGCGCGAAAAGTTGGCTCCCGAAAGATTCGTGTTTAGCATATCGGCGCCGACGAAATTCGCGCCGGAGGCGTTCGCGTTCGACAGATCGGCGCCGTCGAATACCGAGCTGTAAAGCTGCGCCTGCTGCAGATTGGCTTTCGACAAATTGACCTTCTGCAGGTCTGCGGAGTACAGGTGAGCGAACTGCAAGTTCGCGCCGTGCAAGTCGGCGGCGCCGCAATAAGTCTGCGGCCGGATTTCGCAACCGTTGACGTTCTGTTGCGCGAATGCGGAAACCGGTGCAATCGCGCAAAGCGCGAAGCTGACTGCCGTTATTAGCTTCCCAAGCGCCATGATAAAGACCTCGATGATTAAAAACAGTGAGAGCGCGCGAAATAAAAAGCGTTCAAAACCGGGTTCCGTCCTGAGGTGCGGCCGCAATGCTTATATCGAGCAGCTTTCAAAAGTGGCCGTCGTTTAATACGTTCGCCTTAGCAACCGCCTCCCATCCCGACCTTCCCCATTCCCTGCTTAATACCCGCTGGGGCAGGCGAGGGGGAAGGAGAAAGCTATCGTGCTTGGCGCCCTCCCCACGGCACGTTAGAACTGGTCTTCCGCCAACCCCATCACGCTCGCCGCACCGTGCTCGACGGC
>JACDAM010000113.1 GCA_013695435.1 Burkholderiales bacterium
CGCTGATGTCGCGCACCACCGCCTGCAACACCGTGCGTCCGCGGTACTCGATCAGCGTCCCCGCGATTTCCGCGTCGAAGGCGCTGCCGTCGGCGCGCATCCACCTGGCTTCGGTAAAGACGCCAGCGCCGTGCCCCTCAAGAACATCGCGAGCTCGTTGGTTCGCGACAGCGCAATGGCTGGGATGCACGAAGTCGATGATGTGTCGCCCGATCAGTTCCCCCGGATCCGCGACGCCCAGAATCCGCGCGCAGGCCCGATTGACGAGAGCGAACTTGCCGCCGTCGCAGACCAGAATCGCCTCCGGCGACATGTCTACCAGTTGCCGGTAGCGCGCTTCGCTTTCGTACAGCGCCTTGGCGACTGCGCGGCGTTCGGCGTCATGCGAAAAATTATCGAGCGCCAGCGAAATATTCGCCGCCATCCTCCCCAGCAAATCGCTGAGCTGAGCGTCGAAAAAGTCGGCTTCGACCGCGTACAGCCCGAGTACGCCAGTAACTTCGTTGTGCTGGTGTATCGGGAAAGACGCGGTCGCGCGAAAACCGGCGCTCGCTACCGCGCCCCGCCACGGCAGCGTATTTGGATCGCCGCAGATGTCGTTGCATATGTAAGGCCGGTTTTCGCGGCACGCCGTCGCAGCCGGCCCGCCCCCCATCGGCTTGTCGAGATCCAGCGGCCATGGCAGTGTCTTGAAGAAACCCTGATCGTCGCCTTCCGATGCGGCCAGAACCAGAAGGCGCAGGACCGGATCGATCAATCCTATCCATGACATCTTGAACTGCCCGTATGCGACGGCGATGCGGCAGACCTCGCGGAACAGGGAATCGCGATCGGAGCTGCGCGCAATCGCTTCGTTGGATTCGCTGAGCGCCGCATACAAACTGGTCAGGCGGGCGATCTTTTGTTCGGATTGCTTGCGCAGACTGATGTCGCGCAGGTAGGCGATAAATACGGGCTGGCCCCTGACCAGGGTAGGCGCAATCGCGAGTTCGATCGGAAACTCGCTGCCGTCGGCGCGCATCGCGGTGATTTCGAAGCGCGTGCCCAGCACGACAGCCTCGCCTGTGGCCAGATAGCGCGCCATGCCGCGCTCGTGCGCTTCGCGCAATGCCGGCGGAATGATGGTTTCGGCGAGGGTTCTGCCGATCACCGCTACGCGCTCATAACCGAAGGTTCGCTGCGCGGCTGGATTGAAATCGATGATGCGGCCCTGATGGTCGGCCGTGATGATGCAATCGAGCGCCGTTTCCAGGATCGCGCTCTTGCGCATCTCGCTTTCCTGCAGCGCCAGTTCCGCCAGTTCCATTGTCGTGTGGAGATGGTCGGATGCGTGCTTGTCGCGCGGCGAGCGGATGTTCATGGCCGGAGTTCGTGGCAGACCGGCCACGAAGGAGAGAACATCATCAACATCATTTTTCTTAAGCCGCGGCTTATCCTTTCGGTGCCACTTGGGTCGCATAGATTAACACCGCGCGCCGGTGTGCGGAATTCGATTCTCCCCGGGATAGCGCGATTCGCCCGACGGGCGATAGCGAGCCCACCCCGGCTTCCCAAGCAAGTGGGGAAGGAGCAAACCGATGTGAGCAGGAGCGCCTTCAGGCGTCCGCGCTGGTATGGGCGGGCCTCGCCAGGTCCGCGAGATCGAGTTGCGAAAGCAGGAAATCGACGAAGGCGCGCACCTTTGGCGCGTGCATGCGTCCGGGCGGAAACACCGCGTTCAACTCAAACGCAGGTCCGGACCAGGGCGCCAGCACGCGCCGCAAACGGCCGTCGATCAATGCCGGTGCTGCAAATGGCTCGGGCATGAGCCCGATGCCCAGACCATTCAGGAGAGCGACATTGATGCAGGAAGGATCGTTGACCGCGAACACCGGATTGACGAACACCTCCGCAGTCTCCGCTTCCTGGGTCAGCTTCCAGCAGTAGCGGTTGGCGTGGCGGTAGATGCTCAAGCTGATGGTGCGGTGGTGCTCGAGGTCTGGGGGCTGCAAGGGCTCGCCGTAACGCTCGAGATAGCGCGGACTGGCGTAGGTCTGCGAACGGATGATTCCGAGGCGGCGCGCGGCGAGCGTCGAATCCTGCAGCTTGCCCACGCGCAAGGCCAGGTCCATTTCGGTCGCCACCAGATCCAGGTTTTCGCTGCTCAACAACATTTCCACGCGGACTTCCGGGTGAAGCGCCATGAAGGCAGGCAGCAGCGGCGCGACCGCATCGCTGCCCAGCGAGTACGGCGCGGTAAAACGCAGCCAGCCGCGCGGCGTGCCGTGCAACTGGTTGACGGCTGATTCCGCTTCCGCGAGTTCACGGCCTATGCGCGCGCAGTAATCGTAATAAAGGGCCCCGGCCTCGGTGAGGCCGAGCCGGCGCGTGGTTCGCTTCAACAAGCGTGCGCCCAATTCCTGCTCAAGGAGTTGCAGCTTGCGGCTGAGTGTCGCCTTCGGCACGCCGAGCATGCGGGCAGCCGCGGTGAAGCTGCCCATTTCGACCACCTTGACGAACATCAATGTGTCGTTGAGGTTGCGGCTCATGTGCTGAGCTATTCCTTGTTGGCCTCCGTCATGCCGGCCCTACTGTCTTTCGCAAACGAGTGAGGGCTAGCGTTTCCGAGGATGAGGACGATTCCTGTGTCATTCCTCATTATGGCTGATTCTGGAACAATCATTCTCAAAAACGCCCGCTAATCGGGTTTGTTGTTATCTTTTAATATTCACTCCACCAGTGCAAGTAGAGGAAAAGAAGGAATGCGTTTCATCCCAAACACAGCGCGCGCTGATCTTGCCCGAAGGAATGGATCGCTTGTTCACGGCCGTGGCGCGCGGGAGCCGCGCGTATGAGCGGCAAGGTTCTCGTCCTGGGCGCGAGCGGTGGCATCGGTCGCGCCATCGTCAGCGAGTTGATTGCGGCCGGCCATCAAGTCATCGCCGTGGCGCGCAACCGCGAGGGACTCGATGCGCTCGCCGAGCGCATCGCCGCTCCGCAAAAGCTGACTCTGCTGCAAGGCTCGGTCGCGACCGACGCCGATGCAGGGCGGCTGGTCAAGGAAGTGCGCGCGTTACGCGGGCGGGTGACGACGGTGATCGCAAGCGTCGGAGGGCCGATCGAAGGCGGCCGCCTGATCGACCGCCCCGCGTCGTTCCTGTCGCGCACCTTCGAGGACAACGTCGTCACGCATTTCATCGCCGCAAAGCATTTGCTGCCCCTGCTCGCCGAAGCGGGACGCGACGGCTTGTACATTTTGTTCGGCAGTCCGGCCGCGGAATGCACGTGGGCGGGTTATGGGCATCTATCGGTGAGCGCCGTGGCGCTGCGCATGCTGATTCAGGTTTTGCGTGAGGAAACCAAAGAGTTGCCGGTATCGGTGCAGCAGCTCCAGCTCGGCACGCCGGTGCGCACCGAGAAAAACACCAAGTGCGCGTGCCCGGACTGGACCGGCGCGGACGAGGTCGCGCGCCGCGTCGTCGACTTGATCCGCAATCCCGAGGCTGCCGAGCCGATTGTGCGGCTGGGTTCCTACGCGCGTTGCACGGATAAATAGATGCCGGTGTTCCTGTCCGCGGACGATGTTGTGGCAGCACAACGCGCGTAACTCGCGCTGAATAAAGAATTTTGCGCTTCATGTCGAAAATGGATGTTGGGCAACGACAACAGTACGAGGTGTGGCGGATTCGGAGATTCCGGGTAACGGCTTTGATTCCATGGAAAAAGACGAGCCCCGGTATGACGGTTGCTGAAGGCGGAAGATTAACCCGGCGTTCACGCCCGGAGAGCACATGACACTGGATAAATTGATGGAATTCGCCGGTTTGCGCGCCGGCTATCGCAGCGGTTTTCGCGAGTATGTCAACGGCGGCGCTTTTTGCGATCACGTTATTGGCGGCGATTCTCGCGATCACATCATGCGCAGCGGTTCTCGCGATCGCGTCATCACATCGCGCCTGACGCCATTCGCGGTTTTGTTGTCGGCGATCGTGCTTTCGGGCTGCAACAGCGGCGACGCTACCCTGGCGCCGCAGATGCCGCCTCCACCCGCGGTCAGCGTCGCCGCGGTCGTCTCGAAGGAAGTGACGCAGTGGGACGAATTCAATGGCCATGTCGAGGCGGTGGATACGGTCCAGATTCGGCCACGCGTCGCCGGCTACATCGACGAGATTCACTTCCAGGAAGGCGCGGAGGTCAAGAAGGGCGACGTGCTCTTCGTCATCGACCAGCGCTCCTATCGCGCGGAATTGAATCGCGCGCAAGCCGAGCTCGAGAGATCGCGCGCCCAGTCCGTTCTGGCGAGCGCGCAGGCCGAACGCGCGAAGAAGTTGCTGCAGACGCGCGTCATGTCCCGGGACGAATATGACGAACGCATCGCCGCGCACACGCAGGCGAGAGCTGCGATCCGCGCCTCCGAAGCGGCGGTGGAAGTGGCCAAGCTCAACCTCGAATACACAACGGTTCGCTCGCCGATCGACGGCCGCACCGGGCGCGCGCTGGTGACGCCGGGCAATCTGGTTAGCGGCGGCGAGATGGTTCCGGAGGCGACTTTGCTCACGACGGTGGTCTCGCTCGATCCCGTGTACGTTTATTTCGAAGGCGACGAAGCGACCCACCTGCGCTACAGCAAGCTCGCGCGCGACGGCGAGCGGCCCAGTTCGCGCGTCTCACCGAATCCGGTGTTCGTGGGATTGGGCGACGAGGAAGGCTTTCCGCACAAGGGGCTGATGAATTTCATCAATAATCAGCTCGATCCGGGCACCGGCACGATCCGCGTGCGCGCCGTGCTCGACAACAAGGAGCGCATCTTCATGCCGGGCATGTTTGCCCGCATCAAGGTTCTGGCCAGCGGCGCGTTCCAGGCAGTGCTGATCGATGACAAGGCGGTGCTGACCGATCAGGACCGCAAGTACGTCTACGTGTTAGGCGAAGGCAATACCGCGCAGCGCCGCGACATCAAGCCCGGACGCATGGTCGATGGGCTGCGCATCGTCGAGCGCGGCTTGAGCGCCGGCGACAAAGTGATCGTGCACGGCGTGCAAAAAGTTTTCTTCCCCGGCATGCCGGTCGCGCCGCAAGTCATCACGATGGGCGATCCACCCGCCGCGCCGACGCCACCGGGACCACCGGCCGCAGCCGCAGGGGGCGAGGGTGAACAAGCGCCGGCGCCCAAGGAAGCGCCAACCAAGGAAGTGCCAACGAACGAAGCGCCAAAGAACGAAGCGCCAAAGAAGTCCGTTCGTGGTGAGCCTGTCGAACCACGAGTCGCGGGCAATCAGTACGATCTTGACCGCTCCTTCGACGAGCTCAGAGCGAACGGAGCAGAGCTCAGGACGAACGCAGCGCTTGTTCGGAGCTTCGCCAACGCCGGCAAGGAGCCGAGCGCATGAAGAACTTTTCCGCGTTATTCGTAGACCGCCCGATTCTTGCGGGCGTGTTGTCGATCGTCATCTTCGTTTCCGGCCTGATCGCGATTCCGCTCTTGCCGATCAGCGAGTATCCGGATGTCGTGCCGCCGTCGGTGCTGGTGCGCGCTGTCTATCCCGGCGCGAACCCGAAGGTGATCGCCGAGACCGTCGCCACACCGCTCGAAGAAGCGATTAACGGCGTTGAGAACATGGTCTACATGAAATCGGTCGCGGCCTCCGATGGCGTATTGCAGTTGACGGTCACCTTCAAGCCGGGCACCGATGTCGATCTAGCGCAGGTACAGGTGCAAAACCGCGTGAGTCAGGCGAGCGCGCGCCTGCCGGAGGACGTGCGCCGGCTCGGCGTCACCACCGAGAAGCAGTCGCCGAATTTGACCATGGTCGTGCACCTGTTGTCGCCCGATCAGACCTACGACGCGCTGTACTTGCGCAACTACGCGACATTGCGCGTCAAGGACGAACTCGCGCGCCTGCCCGGCGTCGGCCAGGCGCTTGTTTTCGGCGGCGGCGATTATTCCATGCGCATATGGCTCGATCCGGACAAGGTCGCGGCGCGCAATCTCACCGCCGGCGATGTGGTGCGCGCGATTCGCGAGCAGAACATACAGGTGTCCGCCGGCACCATCGGCGGACCGCCGCAGCCTACCGCCAACGACTTCACGCTTTCGCTCAACGCGCAGGGCCGCCTCGTCACCGAAGACGAGTTCGCCGATATCGTCGTCAAGACCGGAAGCAATGGCGATATCACACGGCTCAAGGACGTGGCCCGACTTGAATTGGGCGCGAACGAATACGCGCTGCGCTCACTGCTCAACAACCGGCAGGCGGTCGCGGTCGTGATTTTCCAGGCGCCGGGGTCGAATGCGATCGAACTTTCCGACAATGTGCGCGCGAAGATGGCGGAGCTGGACGACTTCTTTCCCAGCGGTGTGAAATGGGATGTGGTCTACGACCCGACGGTGTTCGTGCGCGATTCGATCAAGGCGGTGATCGAGACACTGCTCGAAGCGACGCTGCTGGTGGTGCTCGTGGTGATCCTGTTTTTGCAGACCTGGCGCGCATCGATCATTCCGCTACTGGCGGTGCCGGTGTCTATCGTCGGCACGTTCGCCGTGCTGCTGGCGCTCGGCTTTTCGATCAACACGCTGACATTGTTCGGGCTTGTGCTCGCCATCGGTATCGTCGTCGACGACGCGATCGTGGTGGTCGAAAACGTCGAGCGCAACATCGCAAATGGCCTGTCGCCGAAAGCCGCAGCACACCAGGCGATGCGCGAAGTCAGCGGACCCATTATCGCGATCGCGCTGGTGCTGTGCGCGGTGTTCGTGCCGATCGCGTTTCTGTCCGGCGTCACCGGGCAGTTCTATCGGCAGTTCGCTGTCACGATCGCGATCTCGACGGTAATCTCGGCGATCAATTCACTGACCCTGTCGCCGGCGCTCGCCGCGGTGTTGCTGAAACCGCACGGCGCGAAACCGGATGGCTTGACGCGCGTCCTCAACTTTTTATTCGGCTGGATATTCCGTCCGTTCAATCGCGTGTTCAACCGCGCGGCGCACGCCTACGCCGAAGGCGGCCGGCCGGCGTTTGGG
>JACDAM010000114.1 GCA_013695435.1 Burkholderiales bacterium
GAACTCGATGTCCTGGTAGCCGCCTATAATCACACCCCGCGTAAATGCCTGGGCTTTCGAACGCCGGCCGAGATATTCCGCGGATTCCTTGAACCGTTGCACTTCAAACGTGAATGCACCTTCCCGCTTGCGTGGGAATGACAACTCTATTGAGGCCGTAATTGGAAAGCGCCCGGTTGGATCTTGCCGCAGTCAGAGCTTATCTGACGGGACTGCAAACAGCGCTAGTCGCTGCATTCGAGCAGATCGACGGCGGTCGTTTTTGCCGCAACGAATGGCAGCGCGGCGAAGGGGGCGGCGGCATCAGTTGCATACTGGAAGACGGCGCGGTATTCGAGCGCGGCGGCGTCGGTTTCTCGCACGTTTTCGGCGATGCGCTGCCGCCGTCGGCCAGCGCCGTTCGCCCCGCGCTGGCCGGCCGCTCGTGGCAGGCGATGGGCGTATCGGTCGTCATGCATCCGCGCAATCCACATGTGCCGACCGTACATTTAAACGTGCGGTTTTTCGTTGCGGTTGCTTCCGACGAGACATCTGCGAACGACGCTGCAAACGACGAGCGCCCGGCATCGAGAGAGAGCGCGCAGAAGCCTGAATTGCATCTCGTCGCAACTGCTGAACGCGATCGCGGTGACAAGCGAAGCGCAGACGCGGGAGAAGACGCCGACAGCGGCGCACATGCGCGCGCAAAGCCAATCTGGTGGTTCGGCGGCGGCATGGATCTGACGCCCTACTACGGCTACGACGAAGACGCCATCCACTGGCACCGCAACTGCCGCGATGCGCTCGCGCCATTCGGCGCGGATTACCATGCGCGCTATAAAAAATGGTGCGACGACTACTTCTTCATCAAACACCGCAACGAGCCGCGCGGCATCGGCGGCATTTTCTTCGATGACCTGAATCAACCCGACTTTGCATCGTGCTTCGCACTCGTGCAAAGCGTCGGCGATCACTTCCTGCCGGGCTATCTGCCCATCCTCGAACGGCGCATGACCTTGCCGTATGCGCAGCGCGAGCGCGATTTCCAGCTTTACCGGCGCGGCCGCTACGTCGAATTCAATCTGGTCTACGACCGCGGCACATTGTTCGGCCTGCAATCCGGAGGTCGCGCCGAATCCATCCTGATGTCGCTGCCCCCTGTTGTGAGCTGGCGCTATGACTGGAAGCCCGAGCCTGGAAGCGAGGAAGAACGTCTGTACCAGGAGTTTATAGTGCGCAAAGAATGGATTTAAGCCGTTGCTGTCGACTCGAATCGCCCCGCGATCCGCGCATCCAACACCCGCGCTCGCGTGTATATTATCGAGCGGAGTGAGGGCTGCTATCGAACTTTATCCAGCCGGATAGGGGAGGAAACATTTCGAAGAAAAAAACAGTAAGTCCCACGAGGCGCGAAATACTGAAACTGGCGCTGGCTGCAGGCGGGTCTATCGCAATGGCCGGGGCCGGTTCCCGTGCCGATGCCCAATGGCGCGATTCCGATTCGTCGCGCGATTCGAACGACGGTTTCTCGCGAGATGGTTTTTCACGCGGCGACGAACTGCCGCAAAGCCCGCAAACCGTACCGTTTGTCGACGAAATGCCGATCCCGCCAGTGGCGCAACCAGTTTCATCGTTGAGCCCGCCGCCCAACACCGCCGCTTTCCAGCGCTACGCCGAGTTTCCCGCGCGCAAGTTTTACGACATCAGCCAGAGTGCATCGCAGTACTCGTTCCATCGCGATTTGCCGCCTAGCACGATTTTCGGTTTCAACGGCATTTTCCCGGGCCCGACTTTCCAGGCGCGCTACGACGAGCCGATCATCGTGCGCTTCCGCAACAACCTCCCGGCCAACCATGTCGGCTTCGGCATCCCGAGCGTCATCACGCATTTGCACAACGCCCATATCGCGTCCGAAAGCGACGGATTTCCCAACGATTTTTACGAGGTTGGGCAGTTCAAGGATCATCACTATCCGAACATTCTCGCGGGTTACGACGCATTCCCGCCGAGGGGCGACGTGCGCGAAGCCTTGGGCTCTGGTATCACGACCACCGCATGAATTCACCGCGCCCAATGTCTACAAGGGGCTCGCCGGATTCTATCTGCTGTTCGACCAGCGCGATTCGGGCAACGAAACCGACAGCAACCCGAACGCGTTTCGGCTGCCGAGCGGCGAATTCGACGTTCCCATGGTTTTTGCGGACAAGCACTTCGACAGCAACGGGCTGTTGTTCTTCGATCAGTTCGATCTCGATGGTTTCCTCGGCGACAAATTCACGGTCAACGGCAAGATTCAACCGTTCTTCCGGGTCGCGCGGCGCAAATATCGCTTTCGCTTTTTGAACGCCGGACCCTCGCGGTTTTAGAGTTCTACCTGAGCAACGGGCAGTCGTTCACCCAGATTTCGAACGCGGCAATCTGCTGCCCAACCCGCTCGCCCGTCAAAGCGTGCGTCTCAGCGTGAGCCGAGCGTACCTACTGAATGCAAGTAAAGCATCTCTCCCGGCGCAACACCGCAGTGCTTTTGCAGAAACGCGGCCCTATTCGCAAGCGTCTCGGTCTTGCCACTGCCTGCTCTGGCAACGATCTGCGCGTGTGTCTGTATCGCCCCGATGGCCGCTGCTTGGTGCAGGTCAGGGATTTGCGCGGGTTCGTTTTGCGGTGCCGGAATGTTCTCGCATACCCATTGCTGAATGAATGTGGTTTAGTGCCGCAAGTACTCCGACTGCGAGACGAGGATGGAGTCCCCGTGTACGAATCGAGCGTCAGTTCGCAGGAAATTGGTCTGCAACCCGCAACGCAAATCGCTCAACTCCTTTGCACGTTCGGCTTCCCGCTCTTGAGCCCATGCACTGGCCTCTTCGGTCGTTACGAATTTCCACACTCCGACCTCATTGAGCGGAACAAAGCGGCATTGATCAGCCCCCCTGAATGTGACTAGACCCTCAAGAAAATCAATTCCCCGATAGCCATCCCACCCGCTGGACAACGTTCCCTCACCATACGTCGGATGGATGATGCGGTCCCCCACTGTTAGCTGTCGATCCAGGCAAGGCGGCAAGCCAGAATCATCTCCGAACGATTGCCCCATAGTTACCGCCCTTGAGTCGCGTTAGGTTTGTCGTGGCCTGCGATCGAGCCTCGACAGCCGGGACGGATGCAATATGGGAAACCTACCACACGCATGGCGGCGAACCGAAATTCCTCAAACAGCTGGATGCTTGCCGTACGTTCTGGGGCGGTACATTCATTCAGCGCTAGCGCAGTGATCGCAATAATGCGCCGCGTTTTACCAAGCGGCGGGGGCCTGCAATATTCAGGGTTGGAGTCGGAATCTAACGTTTGACAATAGCGGCCCGCGCCAGCTAACCAGTGGCTTCCTTTGCGTTGTACCAAAATCTCACTCCACAGTCACCGACTTCGCCAGATTCCGGGGCTTGTCCACGTCCGTCCCTCTTTGCAGCGCCGCGTGATACGCGAGCAACTGCACCGGAATCGCGTGCACGATCGGCGATAGGACATTGACATGGCGCGGCGTGC
>JACDAM010000115.1 GCA_013695435.1 Burkholderiales bacterium
AAGAGCCGCGCCTGATCGATCATGATGCGCGCCTCGGCGATCCGCTCGAGCGTCACCGTCTGCTCCGCCAGCGGCTTGCCGAACGCGACCCGCGCCTTCGCCCGCGCGCACATTTTCTCCAGCGCGCGCTCCGCGACGCCGACCAGACGCATGCAGTGGTGGATGCGTCCGGGGCCAAGGCGTCCTTGCGCGATTTCGAAGCCCCTCCCCTCGCCCAGCAAAATGTTTGCGACGGGGACGCGTACTTCGACGAAATCGATTTCCATGTGCCCATGCGGTGCGTCGTCGAAGCCGAATACCGGCAAATACCGCAAGATGTTCACGCCCGGCGTGTCGCGCGGGACGAGGATCATCGATTGCTGGCTGTGCTTCGAGGCTTGGACATCGGTCTTGCCCATGAAGATGAAGAGCTTGCAGCGCGGATCGCCGGCACCCGACGCCCACCACTTACGGCCGTTGATGACGTAGTCGCCGCCATCGCGCGCGATCGAACTCTGGATGTTGGTTGCGTCGGATGAAGCAACGCCGGGCTCGGTCATCGTGAAAGCCGAACGTATCGTGCCTGCGAGCAACGGTTCGAGCCACTGCGTTTTCTGCTCCGCGCTGCCGTAGCGCTCCAGCACTTCCATGTTGCCGGTGTCGGGTGCCCCACAATTGAACACCTCCGGCGCCCAGTGCACGCGGCCCATGATTTCGCAAAGGGGCGCGTATTCGGAGTTGCTGAGTCCCGCGCCTCGCGTCGATTCCGGCAGGAAGAGATTCCACAAACCGGCCGCCTTGGCCGCAGCTTTCAGCTCCTCGATGACTCGCGTGGGCTGCCAGCGCTCGCCCGCGGCGACCTCGGCGTCGAATCGGTGTTCGTTAGGATAGATGTGCTCGTCCATGAAGGTCGCAAGCTTCGCCTGCAACTGCCGCACCTTCGGGGAGTACTCGAAGTCCATGACCATCCTTCGCAATCAGCGTTTTAGTCTGCGGCGTGCATCTGCTCGACCTGCTTCCAACCGAGTTCTGCCATGGGCCGCGCGCGTCGGCCGGTCTCCAGTGCGAGCTCACTTGCGGCATTGCCGGCGACCGCACGCGCCATGACGCCCTGGAAAATCGCAGCCATGCGGAACATGTTGTAGGCGAGGCAGAAGCTCCAGTCCTTGGCGCTCGGCTTGGCCGCGACCCCGGTGCGGCGCAAGTACATGTCCAAATACTCATCCTCGGTGGGAATGCCAAGCGCCGCAAGATCGCAACCGCGCAAGCCGCGGAATTCGACTGACGAGAGCCGCCACGTCATCATGTGGTAGGAGAAGTCCGCCATCGGGTGACCAAGGGTCGACAGCTCCCAGTCGAGCACCGCCAGCACTCGTGGCTCAGTGGCGTGAAAGATCATGTTGTCAATGCGGTAATCGCCATGGACGATCGAGGTCGCCTCGTGGGCCGGAATGTTCTGCGGCAACCAGGCGATGAGATTGTCCATCGCGTCGATCTTCTCCGTTTCCGACGCTTTGTACTGCTTGCTCCAGCGATCGATCTGTCGCGCGAAATAGTTGCCGGGCCGGCCGTAATTGGCAAGACCGATGGCGGCGAAATCGACACAGTGGAGCGCCGCGATAACGCGGTTCATCTCGGCGAATATTCCGCGCCGTTCAGCTGGCGCCATGCCCGGTAACTGCGGGTCCCACAATATCCGGCCGTCGACCCAGTCCATGATGTAGAACATCGTGCCGATCACCGTATCGTCGGTGCACAGGCAGTAGGTCCGCGGCACCGGCACGGCCGAGCCCGCGAGTGCCGAGATCACTCGATACTCGCGATCGACGGCGTGCGCGGAAGGTAAGAGCACGCCGGAGGGTTTGCGCCGTAGAACGTACGATTTTCCCCCGGCTGTGAGCTTGAACGTCGGATTCGACTGGCCACCCTTGAACTGCTCGACCTTGAGCGAGCCGCTGAAGCCTTCGACGTGGGCGCGTAAGTAGCGCTCGAGCGCAACGACATCGAAGCGATGCGCGTCCGCAACCGGGCGCGTTCCCAGGTAATCGTCGAAATGGCCCATGCGAAAAGTCGTTTCACCCTTTCCGCGGCACCGCTTCGACGGGCCCGCGGCGATCATGGCGCAGCATGAACGTGCCGCTGGCCTTGGCGACCAATTTGCCCGCTTGGTCGCGCGCGTCGCCTTCGCAAAACGCGACTTGTCGGCCCAGATGAAGGCAGCGACCTTCGGCGATCAGTGTTCCTTGACCGGTTCCGATGAAGCTCGCCTTCATTTCGACGGTAATCGCGCCGTTGGCCGTCGCGTCGAGCGTGCGCGCGGCCAATGCCATCGCGATGTCGAGCAACGTCATGACCACACCGCCATGCGCGGCTTCATAGCTGTTCATCAATTCGGGGCGCAGATCGAGCTCTAACACCGCGCGGCCGCCGCCCTTCTCTTTCAACCTTACGCCGAGATGGCTCGCAAACGGAATGGTGCGGCCGAGCGCTTGTGCTATTTCCATTGCGGCTCGTTCCGTTGCCGGTTGCAAATGTTTGCGTTAGATGGCGGTAACGCCACCGTCGACAGCGACGATCTGTCCAGTGATGAACGAGCAAGCGTCGGAAGCAAACAGCGCGACCAGGCCCTTCAAGTCCTCCGGGCCTCCCAGACGCTTCAGCGGCGCCTTCTCGGCCGCTTCGTTTCCAACGAGCTCCAGAACGCCCTTGGTCATTTTGGTGGGAAAAAAACCGGGGGCGATCGCGTTGACATTGATGTTGTATTGCGCCCACTCAGCCGCGAGCGAGCGCGTGAAATTGACGACACCGCCTTTGCTTGTGTTGTAGGCGATGGTCGCCGGCCGGCCGGGATCGCCGCCACCGACAACGCCCAGGATCGAGGCAATGTTGATTACCTTGCCGCGGCGGCGCGGCACCATGCTCCGCCTGCCGACTTCCTGGCACGTGACGAACATCGCGGTCAAGTTCAGATTGATGACCTTGTGCCAGGCCTCCAACGGATGCTCAAGCGTCGCTGCGCCCCAAGTGGTCCCGGCGTTGTTCACCAGGATATCGATGGGACCCAGCGCCGCGATCGCTTGCTCGACCGCAGGCGCGATGGCGGCCGTGTTGGACATGTCGCACACCAGCGGCACCGCGGTGATCCCAAGAGCGGATTTAAGATGCGCCGCAGCCTGGTCGAGCTCATCCGCCTTGCGCGCGGTCAACGCGACCTTGGCGCCCATTTCACCTAACGCCTCGGCCATTTGCAAGCCGAGGCCGCGCGAACCGCCGGTGACCAGCGCTA
>JACDAM010000116.1 GCA_013695435.1 Burkholderiales bacterium
GGCGCTGCGCTTTACCTGTTGTCGCGCGCCGAGGTTGCCGCGTTTCAATCCTCGCCCGGCGCGGACGCCGGGCGCTGCTTCGGTACAAAGCGACCCGCGACCTGAAAGGCGGGTTTCAATCCTCGCCCGGCGCGGACGCCGGGCGCTGCGGTACAACTTCAACTCCATATATCGTCGAGGGAATTTGCTGCTGGAGCGCGAACCTCGCCAAGAGCCTGGCGAAATTCTTTTGACCTCGACTTTGTACAGAAACTTTATTCCTTACGTCAATCATATAGGGCAAACGCGGACATCTCGAAGGATATGCCGTCGCTTGAGGTACGCGCATCAGGCGACCAAGGGGGCCTGGAAATCGACTGCTCGAAATTTTCCGTATTCCTTGACACGGCAATCGACCGGTTCGGTCAAACGATAGAGCCGCAGGTTGTCCTCCTCTTCATCGATTTCGGCGAGTAGGCGCCGTACCATTTGTTCGTATTGCATCTGGTTTACCTGGCATTCAAACACCGACTTTTGTACGCGCTGGCCGATGCTTTCGCATACCTTTGCGACGCGGCGCAAGCGCTTTCTGCCGGCAGCCGTTTCGGTCGAAACATCGTAAGCCACGATCACCAACATGGTTTCACCTCACCAGAAACGGCACATAGCCTTCCATCTCACCGCGTATGGTTCGCGCCATGAAGCGCGCTTGCAGCATGGGCAGCAATCCCATCGGGACCTTCCGCTCCAGCAGTGCGTGGGTGACCTCCTCCTGCTTGCGTTCCTGATACGCGATCACTACCGTCTTGCGGCCGTCGCCGTGCAGGTAGACCGAACCCCCCTCGCGCAAGTCGAAATCGCTTGCGCAAATCTGCTGGCGGTTGATCAGAGTCAGCGCGAGGCGGTCGGCGAAAATGGCGCGGAATTCCTCCATCAGATCCAGCGCGAGAGCCGCGCGGCCCGGGCGGACGACGTGAAGGAAGCCGAGCTGCGGATCGAGGCCGACCGCTTCCAGCGCAGAGCGGCAGTCGTTCATCAGCATCGAATACAGAAAAGATAGCAAGGCATTGAAACGATCCAGCGGCGGCCGCCGCGAACGCCCATTCATGGTAAAAGCCCCGCGCGCGTCTGGGCGAATCAGGTGGATGAGGCGCGCGAAATAATTCTTCGCGCTGTCGCCTTCGACCCCGCGCACGGCGTCGAGAGTCGGCGCGAACTCCAGATTTCTCAAGGAATTCGCGAGAATGTCCGCGCCGCCCGCGAGGCCGACTCGATCGGCTTCATCCACTGCTTCGCGTGCGCCGCGCAGCAGACTTGCCGGCTATTGCGCAGCTTTCCGGCGACGGCGGCGCGCGCGATTTCCAGCGCGAACTTATTGTCTGCCGCCTGCGTATGCTGCGCTTTCCGCAGCAGGATATTGCCGCTGACAGCACCTTCCAGCCGCGCCTTGAAGCGACCGTTGCCGTCGAGCAGGACGAGGCCGATACCGCCATCCGCCATGCGATGCATCAGAGCCGGCGAAACCATCACGTTACCGAAGCACACGACCGAACCCAGGTGATGCAGCGGGACCTGCATCTTTTTTTCCCGCTCGACGTCGATGCGCAAGGTATCGTTCTCCAGATGCACATAGGCATTCGGCGTCATCACGTAAAGCGTGTTGAGTATGTGCCGCATCGCATTTGTCCTACAATAGTGTCCTGATCATGTCCTGTTTTGGAGACACTAATGGATTTCATCACCGTGCGCGAATTCCGCACCGAGCCAGGCAAGGTGTGGGAAAAGCTCGAAACCGAACGCGAACTCGTCGTGACGAAAAACGGAAAGCCTTTCGCGCTGTTGACCGCGACGCAACCGAACACGCTTGAGGAAGATTTGCGGAGCCTCCGTCAAACCCGATTGACGCGCATAATTGTTGAAATGCAATCGCGCTCGGCTGAACGCGGGCTCGACAAGATGACCGTTGCGGAAATCGACGCGGAAATAGCGGCCTCGCGTGCGGAGCGGCAAGAGCGCAATGCTCGCGGTCGTTGATACCAATGTCATCGTATCCGGGCTACTCAATAAGGACGGGGCGCCAGCCCGTGTAATAGGGATGATCGCCGAAGGCATTCTGGCCCCGGTTTTTTCATTCCCCATTCTCGCGGAAAACGAAGATGTTTTGCATCGCGCCAAATTCCACTTCGAGCCCAGTTCAACGAGCAAATTTTTGGCGGACTTGAAAAGCGTCGGCATGCAGATCGAGCATATCGCCGTCATCATGGATGACATGCCGATATGAGCAATCCGCCATTTCTGCTCGCGGCCCGGCATGCCGATTTGCCAACTAATCACCGGGTAACGTCAAACACTGTAGTTAATGTGTCTTTCAGATCGAGTCGAAGTTAAGACAATTTAAAGGGAGGCCCTGCAAGGCCAGTCATGGGTACACCTCTTATAAAATGGCCCGGAGGAAAGAGAGCTTTATTGAAGCATCTTACAAATCCGCTTGGATCATCGATGGGCAGCATCGTCTTTTCGCATATTCTGGTCACAAGAAAGCCATAGCAAGTCACCTTTGTGTTTTGGCCTTTGAGGGTATCCCACCGAGTACGCAAGCTCGTCTTTTCATCGATATCAACGCAAAACAAAAAAGCGTCAAACAGTCTCTACTACAAGAGTTATTTGCTGAGCTGCATTGGGACTCCGACAAACCAAACGTTAGGGTTCAAGCAATTATCTCTAAGACGGTACAGGTCTTGGACACGGACAAAGAGTCGCCGCTTCGAGGAAGAATTCAAACTGCCGATTCGCCTAAGGATCATATC
>JACDAM010000117.1 GCA_013695435.1 Burkholderiales bacterium
AAAGCGCGCAAGGATGCGATCGTCGCCGCTTCGATCAACGGGGTGACGAACTGGGTGCAGGGGATGCCTGGTCTCACGCTGTTCCGCGATCATGCGCGCTTCGTCGGGTCGCACGACGTGCAGGTCGGCGGCAAGACGCTCACGGCGGACAAGATATTCATCAACGTTGGCGGCCACCCTCTGGTGCCAGACTGGCCGGCGTTGAAGCAAATCCCCTGTCTGACCAACGTCAGCATGATGGACGTCGATTTCCTGCCCAGGCATCTGGTCATCATCGGCGGCAGCTATATCGGACTCGAATTCGCCCAGATGTACCGACGCTTCGGCAGCAAGGTCACTGTGGTCGAGCAGGGCGCGCGGCTGATCGGTCGCGAGGATGAAGACGTGTCGGATGCGGTCAGGGATATTCTCGATCGCGAGGGAATCGCCATCCACCTCAATGCCAAATGCATAGGCGTGGCCGCGCACGAGCAAGGCGTTGCCGTGAGCGCCGAGTGCGAGAGCGATGCGCCGGACATCTTCGGCAGCCATGTGCTGCTCGCCATCGGCAGGCGCCCCAATACGGAAGACCTGGGCCTTACGGCTGCGGGCATCGCGACCGACGAGCGCGGCTACATCAAGGTCGATGACCAGTTGCGCAGCAACGTTCCGGGAATTTGGGCGCTGGGCGACGTCAACGGCCGCGGCGCTTTTACCCACACGTCATGGAACGATTACGAGATTGTCGCCGCCAACCTGCTCGACAACGATCCACGCAAGGTCAGCGACCGCATCCTGACGTATGCATTATTCATCGATCCGCCGCTCGGCCGGGCGGGCATGACCGAGCGCGACGTGCGCGCTTCGGGCAAGCGGGCGCTGATCGGCAAGCTGCCCATGACAAAGGTCGGCCGCGCCAGAGAAAAAGGCGAGACGCTGGGCTTCATGAAGGTGCTCGTCGATGCCGAAAGCAAGAAGATATTGGGCGCAGCACTACTCGGACTGAATGGCGATGAGGTCGTGCACTCGCTCCTCGATGTGATGTACGCAGGCGCGCCCTACACCGTCATCCAGCGCGCCATGCACATCCATCCGACGGTAACGGAGCTGATACCGACGCTGTTGGGAGAACTGAAGCCACTGGAGTAGCAAGCGCGCAGTCGGCCGCTCCGTTGATGGCGTCGCGCAGCGCAGTTACCTACTCGCGTGGCCTGGGGGTGGATGCAGTCGCGGACGTATTGGCAGGGCCGGTTGCGGCATTGCACTTCCAGAGGGCTTTATCCACATCGTCCTACCGGAGAACACCCCGTTTTTCGCAGTTTTGGCGCACCGTCGCGAACTCTTACATTCGGGCGCGCCGAAAACGATTGATTGCGCGCCAGCTTGAATCGGCGCGCCGCGACCGCAGCCCCCAAACTCACTGTGAGCCTTGATCGTATTTGAACGACAGGCTGACGCGCGCGCGAAACGTGATTTTGCCGCCCTCGATGCGCGCATCGAGCTTGACCACATCGGCGATGCGCAAATCGCGCAGCCTCGACCCCGCTGTTTCGATCGCATTGCGCGTCGCTTCTTCCCAGGAAGTCGGGCTGCTGCCAACAAGTTCGACGATTTTGTAAACGCTTTCAACGGTTTGCTTGGGTGTGGCTTTGGCCATGTGCTTTCTCCCCGGTTAAGGATAAGGTTCGGATAGATCCGCGGCTGCGGACATTCATAATAGCCGCGCATCCATCCATCTGTCAGCAGGCAGTTCGCGTTGGCGACTTTCGCTTGCGTGAATATTTCACATTTTTTCTGTGCAATTCGGCGCAGAACCTGATTTCCGCTTTCCCTACACTGGCCTCAACTGCTCCCGACATCGGACCCAGGGAGCGGGGTTAGGAAATCAGGGCCCGCTAAACCCGATGGAGGCCAGCATGTTGAAATCCGCCAAATCCGCGATTCTTCTGAGCGTCGCAATCTCTGCGTTTAACCTCACTTCAGCCACCGCGGCCGAAGGATTCGAGCAGCAACGAAGCTTCAGCGATGGAGATGTCTACTCCGCTGAATATCCCGTTTCCGCTGGTGTACAAGGACGGCCGGGACCGCTTGGGGTCAGCGCAAATTATCATCAGTCTGCGTCCTGGCTCGACCTGCAATTG
>JACDAM010000118.1 GCA_013695435.1 Burkholderiales bacterium
TCAATGCGCCCCAGCCGCAGCCGATATCGAGGAATCGTTCGCCCGCCCGCAGATTCAGCTTGTTGCAGATATGGGCCAGCTTTTGCGCCTGCGCCTGATCGAGGCTGTCGTCAGGATGGCGAAAATAAGCGCACGAATAGACGCGCTGGCGATCGAGCCATAGCGCGTAAAATTCGTCGGCGACATCGTAGTGATACTGGATCGCCTCGCGATCGCCGGGGCGCGAATGGCGCCACCATGCCGCGTTGACCCTGCCGCGCGTGAAATTATCCTTCTGGATACCGCAAAGCGCAGCAGCGAGTCTGACCATTTCCCGCGTATTGCCGTCGAAATCGATCTCCTCTTCGACGTAGCGCGCCGCGATTTTGCCGAAGGTGGGGCGAATCAGCGCCCACAAAGCGCCCGGCGTGCGCAGGGTGATGCTCATTCTGGACGGCTGCGGCGCTGCGATTGACGCGCCGTTCCACAGATTCACGCTGATGGGCAGATCGAGCCTACGCAGCCGTTGCTCGAGCGATTGCAGGATGGGACTTAGCAGCATGACGTGAGCATGATGAATGGTGCGGCTGATTTATTATTCGATCCGACTCTGATCGTTCCGTCAGTACGGTCCGGACATCTGCTACAAGCCTCTTGAAGGGCTTAAGACTAATTCAGATGAACTTGGGCATCGGGGAATCGAAAACGTTTCCGCGGAAATGCCTCGATTTCCGTCCGCTTGAATCGCGCGCTGACGAGGCGAGTTTGCCGCGTCGGCTACGCTCCCTCGCAATGACAACCCAATAGCGTGTCATTGCGAGCGCATTGCGAAAGGCAACACAGGCTGTCATAGCAACCGGCCTTTAGCCTCGGGCTTGAACCGGGGAAGCAATCTGATTTTGTTGTTCTCGAATCAGGCGAAGGTAGAACGTAAACGCCGGCGGCGTTCGTGAGCGTTGTGCAGATTGTTGTGCAGATAGCGCGACAGCTCATTCAACGCCTGCTGGTAGACGCTGCGTTTGAACTCGATCACCGAATCGAGCGGCACCCAGTATTCATGCCAACGCCAGGCATCGAATTCCGGATGCGCACACGCGCGCAAACTAACGTCGCAATCGCGGCCCACCAGCCGCAGCAAATACCAGATCTGCTTTTGCCCGCGGTAGCTGCCGCGCCATTCGCGGCGCACCCAGTGGTCCGGCACGTCGTAGCGCAGCCAGTCGCGGGTGCGGCCCAGTATCTTGACGTGCTCAGGCTGCAACCCGACTTCTTCCGTCAGCTCGCGGAACATCGCCTGCTCGGGCGTTTCGCCGTATTTGATGCCGCCCTGCGGAAACTGCCACGAATGCTGCTTGATGCGCTTGCCCCAGAAAACCTCGTTCTTCGTGTTGCAGAGAATGATGCCTACATTGGGGCGATAACCGTCTCGATCGATCATGCCAATCACCCAAACTTTCACAATTGGATGAATTTTTCCATATATTTCAGAAATATGGAAGCTTGCTTAGCGTGGTTTGGGCAAGATCGGCAATGGCTGCGACCGCTTTTGCAACAGTTCTGCCACACATTGGAATGGTGTTTTCGCAAACATCCGCGGCGGCGGAATTGGCCCGGCGCGCGGCGAGCAGCCGGGCGCTTGCACCAGTCTGGTCATTCTTGCGGAAGCAAAATCCGGCATGCGCAACCAGCGGCCAGGCACTTGCTAGAATGGCGGCTTTTGGCAGGACATCCCTATGCGCGCCTCGCAGTTTTTCATCTCGACGTTAAAAGAAGCACCGGCCGAGGCGGAGCTGGTCAGCCACAAACTGATGCTGCGCGCCGGCCTGATCAAGCGACTCGCGTCGGGGCTTTACACCTGGATGCCGCTCGGACTGCGCGTGCTGCGCAAAATCGAAGCGATCGTGCGTGAGGAGATGAACCGCAGCGGCGCCATCGAACTCCTGATGCCGGCCGTGCAGCCGGCCGAGCTTTGGCAGGAATCCGGGCGCTGGGATTTTTACGGTCCGGAGTTGCTGCGCATTCGCGATCGTCATGAGCGGAACTATTGCTTCGGGCCGACTCACGAGGAAGTGATCACTGACATCGTGCGCCGCGAAATCAAAAGCTATCGGCAATTACCGCTCAATCTTTATCAGATCCAGACCAAGTTTCGCGACGAAATCCGGCCGCGCTTCGGCGTCATGCGCGCGCGCGAATTCTTGATGAAGGACGCCTATTCGTTCCACACCGACAAGGCGAGCCTCGATCAAACCTACCAGGCGATGTACGACGCCTACACGCGCATTTTCTCGCGGCTCGGCCTCAAATTCCGCGCTGTCGCCGCCGATACCGGCGCGATTGGCGGCACTGGCTCGCACGAATTTCACGTGCTCGCCGAATCGGGCGAGGACGCGATCGCATTTTGTCCCGATTCGGATTACGCGGCCAACCTTGAACTGGCGGAAGCGCCGCTGCCGGAAGGCGAACGTACGGCTCCCCGCGATCGACTGAATCGCGTGCCGACGCCGGGCGTCAAAACCATCGCCGAACTGTGCGATTTTCTGAAAATTCCGGTCGAGGAGACGGTCAAGGCGGTATGCGTCGAAGGCCAGGATGGCAAGCCGGTGTTGATGATGCTTCGCGGCGATCATCAGTTGAATCTGATCAAGACCGGCAAGCTCGCGCAGGTGAAAACGCCGATTGTCTTTTCGACGCCGGAAGCGATACGGACGGCTTTTGGCGCTGGTCCTGGCTCGATCGGCCCGGTCGGTTTTCAGGGCGTGGTCATTTCCGACCGGACCGTATCGGTGATGAGCGATTTCGTTATCGGCGCCAATCAGGATGACTATCACTACACTGGCGCGAACACCCGCCGCGATTTCGCAGAACCGATCGTCGCCGACATCCGCGACGTCGTTCCCGGCGACGCGAGCCCCGACGGTAAAGGCCAACTCCAAATCTGCCGCGGCATCGAGGTCGGCCATATTTTCCAGTTGCGCACCAAGTATTCCGCGGCGATGAATGCCGCTTACCGCGACGAAAAAAGCGAGATGGCGGCGATGGAAATGGGGTGTTACGGCATCGGCGTATCGCGCATCGTCGGCGCCGCGATCGAGCAAGGCAACGACGAGCGCGGAATCGTCTTTCCGCGCGCGATCGCGCCATTCGAGCTCGCGCTGATTCCCATTGGTTACACAAAAAATGAGCTCGTGCGCGATACCGCGCAGCGGCTCTACGCCGAGCTGTGCGAAGCGGGAATCGACGTGCTGCTCGACGATCGCGACGAACGGCCCGGCGTGCTCTTTGCCGACAACGAATTGACAGGCATCCCGCATCGCATCGTCATCGGCGAGCGCGGCTTGAAACGGGGCCAACTTGAATATCAGGTTAGAACCGACGAAAAATCTAGCTTAATACCGTTGCAAGACGCGGTAGATAGTATAAAATCAATGGTGTGCGATTAAATAATGAAGTTGTTTCTACTAATCCTGTCAATGGAAGCCTGAAACCGAGGCCCATTCGATACGCCCTTGCCCGTTTCGGCTTGCGCCTTCTGCTGTTGCTATTGCCTTGTTCGATTGCTCTCGCCGGCAAGCAAAATTACGAACCAATGTCCGCCAGCGTCCAAGCCGCGCTTTCGGAAGCGATCAGCGACCGCGTCAGCCCGGTTTCTCCGCTGGCCGCAGGTTCCGAACCCACTCGCTGGCTCGAAGACATGTCGCGGCGGCTCGAAAAACGCATACCGGATCGCGCCTCACGGTTGGATTTTCTGCAAACCGTGCATTACGAAGCGACCCGCGCCGGCCTTGATCCGCAGCTCGTGCTCGGCCTGATCCAGATCGAAAGCGGCTTCAAGAAATATGCGGTTTCGCGCGCCGCCGCCCGCGGCTACATGCAGGTCATGCCTTTCTGGATCAAAACGATAGGCTCGTCCGACCACAACCTGTTTCATCTGCGCACCAATCTGCGTTACGGCTGCACGATCCTGCGCCACTATCTCGATATCGAGCGCGGCAATCTTTTTCGCGCGCTCGGCCGCTACAACGGCAGCCTCGGCAAGGCCGAATATCCGCGCCTGGTCGACGGCGCGTTACGAAAAAACTGGGCGTATCCGGTTACCGTCAGCCCTGTTCTGGCCGGCTCAACCGCAAACCTCGTCAAGCCGTTGCGCATCACGACACAGTAGCGTTTCCCGGCGCCATCTCTCGCAGGCCAGCGAAGTAATTTCCGCAGGGCTGCATCCATATCCTTACGTCGCGGGTATGCTGCTTTAGAAAGGTGAGTCCGGCTTTCTCGCGCTCACCGCTTCGGCTAGACTGTCGCCATAACAACAAACAGCATTGCAACGTGATCGGTAATAAAAGGCCGCCTCAGGTCTGTACCAGCGAGCAGGGGATTGCGTGAAGGCGATTCAGTGAGCCCGACGAAGGCGTCTCCGGCTTTCGATTACGAATCGGCGCTGCGCGCCTGCGCCCGCGACGAACGCATCGCGCTTCGGCAAATTTACGAGCACGAGGCGAGCCGTTTGATCGGCGTCGCCTATCGCATCGTGCGCCGGCGCGAAATCGCCAACGAAGTCGTGCACGACGCTTTTCTGCAACTCTGGCAGGGGGCGGACACCTTCGATCCGCGGCGCGGTTCGGCGCGCGGCTGGATATTCAGCGTCGTCCGCCATCGCGCGCTGAATACGCTGCGGAAGTCGTCGCGCGAAACCCCGGTCGATGAAGCCATGCTCGAAAAAACGCCGGACGAAGCCGCCGGGCCGCTGGAAAACCTGGCGCGGCTGAACGACGCAAGAGCCCTGCACCATTGCCTTTCGCAACTCGATGCGCAAAAGCGCGACAGCATCCTGCTCGCTTATGTGGACGGCTATTCGCATAGCCAGATCGCGGCGCGCTTGAACGCGCCGCTCGGCACCGTGAAGGCGTGGATACGGCGCGGCTTGCTCGCGCTACGGGAATGCCTCACATGAACCTCGAAGACGGCGAAGAAATGGAAGCGCTAGCAGGCGAGTACGTGCTCGGTGTG
>JACDAM010000119.1 GCA_013695435.1 Burkholderiales bacterium
GGCTCGGCGCAAGCCGCGCATGAATCGAGCTGGATTTTCCCGAACTTCGCCATCACCGATGGCACGACGGCGCCGGCCGAATCCGTAGCGCAGAAAAGCAAGGCGCCGAAAGACAGGATGATGGTCAAGGCTCCGATTCATCGACCTGAATCGTGGACGCGCTCGCTGTTGTCCGATGGGGACGCTTGATCGTTTGTCCGTTCGAAGCAACATGTCGCCCGGTTATTGAGCCGGGCGACATGGAGGCGTTCAAGACCGGGCGCTAGCGTTGTGTTTCAAATGCCATAAATTTCCGTCCGGCCCCCGATTGAAGCATTCGAGGGCAAGCTCTGAGCCTGTCGAAGGGCCACCTGCCGTCGTTCATGGTTCGACGGGCTCACCACGAACGGTGCAAAAATAAACAAGTTATTGGTGGACAGCATTAGCGGCATGGCGGCGTGGCGCAGCCACATCGGTTAGAATTTCCAGACTTTTTTGAGTCTGGGATCATGGCGGAGCAAGCGAGCGTAGTGCTGGTGCACGGCTTGTGGATGAAGGGCATCACGCTGGCCCTGCAGCGTTGGCGTATCGCGCGCTGCGGTTTCGATGCCCGTCTGTTTTCGTATGCGTCGATGCGCGACACGCTGCAGGAAAATGCCGCGCAGCTCGCTCAGTTCGTTTCGTCGCTGCCGGCGCCAACGATACATCTGGTCGGACACAGTATGGGCGGCTTGGTCATACTCGATATGCTGAACGGCACAACGCCTGATCCGCGCATCGGCCGCGTTGTGCTGCTCGGCACGCCTTGCGCTGGTTGTCATGCGTCGCGCCGGCTCGACTCATTCCGGTTCGGCAAAAGGATTCTGGGGCGCTGCATGCCAACCGAGCCGCAGATATGGAGCGCAGGCGAAAACGAGGTCGGCGTGCTGTCCGGTACGAGCAGCTTCGGTCTCGGCCGCATAATCCGCGACGTGCCGCAGCCGAACGACGGCGTGGTTGCGGTGGCCGAAACGCTGATGCCGGGCATGCGCGATCAGTTGTCTCTGAGCGTCGCCCATTCGCAAATGCTGATTTCGGCGGAAGTCGCAAAACAGGTGTGCGCTTTCCTGCAGCGCGGGCGCTTCTTGCACTGAACCGCGGACCCGTTTAGAGTTTTCCGATTCCTCTTTTCCGTTCAGCTTATCAGTGCGTTTGATCCTAAAGAAATTTTCTGTCAGGCGTCTTGCCATCGCAGCAGGCACAGCGCTCGTTCTGGTCATCGCCGGGTGCGTCAATCTTGGCTACTATTTTCAGTCGGTCGGCGGCCAGTGGCAGCTGTGGAGCCGCGAGCAGCCGATCGCCCGCCTGCTCGACGATCCGAACATCGCGCCGCCGCTGAAGCAGAAGCTGCAGGCGGTGGTCGAGATACGCGACTTCGCCAGCGACGAACTCGGGCTGCCGGACAACGGCAGTTATCGTTATTACGCCGATCTCGAACGTCCGTTCGTGGTGTGGAATGTTTTCGCAACGCCGGAATTGTCGATCAAGCCGATCGAATGGTGTTTTCCGGTCGCCGGCTGCGTCAATTATCGCGGCTACTTTTCGAAAGATGCCGCCGAACAGTTTGCCGCCGAGTTGCGTCAGAAAGGCTACGATGTTTTTGTCGCCGGCGTTCCTGCCTATTCGACCCTGGGCTGGCTGAACGACCCGGTGCTGAACACGTTCATCAATCACCCGGTTCCCGAAATCGCGCGGCTGCTGTTCCACGAGCTCGCGCACCAGGTCGTCTATGTGCCGGGCGACACGACGTTCAACGAGTCGTTCGCGGTAGCCGTCGAACAGGAGGGCTTGCGTCGCTGGTTCGCCGAGCGCGGCACGGCAGCGCAAAGCGCCGAGCATGAACGCCTGCAGGACAAGAAAAAGGATTTTGTCGCCCTGATCCTCAAGTATCGCGGTTTGCTCGAGGAAATTTTCGCATCGCAAAAATCGCCAGCCGAGCAGCGCGCGGCCAAAGCTCACGCCCTCGATGCGCTGCAAGACGAGTATCAGCAACTGAAAAATTCTTGGGGCGGATTCAAGGGTTACGACCGCTGGTTCGCGCAACGGCCTGGCAACGCGCAACTGGTATCAGTCGCGACTTACACGCAGCTCGTTCCGGCGTTCCAGCGGCTGCTGGCGAACGAGCGCGGCGACCTCGAAGATTTTTATGCCGCGGTGAAAAATATCGGCGCGCTGGGACCGGAAGCCCGCCTTGCCCGTTTGAACATTGAAACGCGCGCCAGCCTGGGGCCCTAATCGGCGCGCGGCATGACCGGTTTCGATTCAGGAGTCATCGTTCCGGGGATTGACGGCGAGCGCGCGGGCCAGATCAGCCATATGAAGGCGATCGTTTGCAGTGTCAGTGTCAGGCCGAAAGCGGCATGGTAGGCGACTAATGGATAACCGCCGTCGGCGGGCCACAAGTCCAGAATGGCGCCCAATGCCCACTGCAGCGCAAAAGCCGCGACAAAGACCAGCAGGTTCATGGCGGTGTTCAGGCGGCCGGCCAGGGATGGCGCAAATTCCTGCGCCAGCACCGCGTAGGAGAGCGAGGCAGTCGTGCCGAAGAATCCGAAGGCGATCCACAGGGGCACCGTCGCGCCGCTGTAGCCTGCGGTCAGCGCGACCTGAACCAGCAGAAAAAACAGCAGGCCGATTTTCGCCACCACGATCGGCTTGACGCCGCTGCGGCTGAGCCGCGTCGCCAGCGCGCCCACGCTGTAATAACCGCAAATCATGGCGATCGCCGTCAGCGATAAATGATGCGCGGCGTCGGCACGCGTAAGGCCGGCGACATCGGTCAGCCACGGCCCTGACCAGAGACCGTGGATCGACAGAAAAATGGCCTGGGTCAAGGCAAGCGGGCTGACGCGCCAAAAGCGCCGGCTTGCGAAAATGCCGCCCAGCCCCTGCACCTGTGACCGCCAGGTCTCTTGCGCGTGTGTCTCCGCCCGCTCCGGCACAACGAGCCAGGTCATTGCCGCGATCAGCAGCGTCGCGCCGCTCAAAGAGATGAACACCCAGCGCCAGCCCACGAAGTGCAAAGCCGTTTCGACCGGCGCCGTTGCGCATAGAGCGCCGAGTCCGCCGGCGGAAAGGACGATGCCGTTGACCATCGCCAGGCGCTCGCGTGGAAACCAGGACGTGAAAGCCTTGAAGCTCGCCATGAGGCACGCCGATACACCGAGACCGATCAGCGCGCGCCCCGCGATCAATCCTTCCCGCCCGCTGCTGAACGCGAACACCAGCGCACCAGTGGTCGCCATCAGTAGCAGAAGCGCCTGCACGCGGCGCGCTCCGTACCGATCGAGCAGCAGCCCAAGCGGAATCTGGAACAACGCAAAGCTCAAAAAATAGACGCTGGTCAGAAGGCCGAGATCATTGGCGTCGAGGGCGAAAGCCTGACCGAGTTCGGGTGCGATGACCGCGTTGATCGTGCGATAAACGTAGGAAATGAAGTAGCCGGCGGCGAACGGCGCGACGATGCGCCACCACGTGCCGGCCGGCAACTTAGCCGCCGTTGCTGCGGTCAATGTTGGCATGCAGGGATGCGGTTCGGCTTGCTGCGTCAAACACTTTACCTTCCCTTTGAAAGGGAGGAAGGGCTCGCAAATTCTTCATCACTCACGAACAAACCATAAGGAACAAAAATGAAACTCACCAGCTCCTCGTTTTCGGACATGCAGAAAATTCCCGACGATTACGCCTTTTGCGTTGCGCACCCACGCGAATACGCCGCCAACTCGAACAACATCAATCCGGATCTGGCCTGGTCCGATCTGCCGGCGGCAACGAAATCACTCGCACTGATTTGCCATGATCCGGATGTGCCGAGTAAACCCGACGACGTGAACAAGGAAGGGCGCACGATCCCGGCCAATTTGCCGCGCATCAATTTCTACCACTGGCTGCTGGTCGATTTGCCGGCCGATGCGGCGTCGATCAAGCGCGGCGAGTTCTCCACCGGCGTCACGCCGCGCGGCAAAAGCGGCCCGCGCGGCCCGCGCGGAGCGCGTCAGGGATTGAACACTTACACGGAATGGTTTGCGGGCGATCAGGATATGGAAGGCAACTATTTCGGCTACGACGGGCCATGTCCGCCGTCGAACGACAGCATCGTCCATCATTATATCTTCACGCTGTACGCGCTCGATGTCGAAAAATGCGGCGTCAGCGGAGATTTCACCGCGGATGATTTACGCAAAGCGATCGCAGGACACGTGCTCGGCGAAGCGAAGCTCACCGGGCTCTACAGCCTGAATCGACAGCCTGAAGATTTGATGTAAGCGACTCAGGGTGCCGTTGTTATTTTGAGGTCGCCGTCGCATTGTGGCGAAGGAGGACAGTTTCGCTCTTCCGAAAACGAGCCTGATTTTCCCCTTCCCCCTTGACGGGGAAGGCTGCGCCGACACGTTAGCCGTAGGCCCGCTTGCGGTAGGGCGTCGCGACACGTTACTGCAAAGCAGCCACTTGCGGCAGCGACGCCTCCGAATCCGGCTCCGCCCCAAAGCTTTCGCCCGCCGTGATCCGGGTTCGGCCAAGGCGCGCTCCCCGCAGACGGCCGCTTCGCGGTAACGTGTCCGCGCGCCGGGATGGGGGTGGCGGCGGCCGCCAAGATCGGGATTCCACACGGCTCCGCTTACTTCCCCACCCAACCCTCCCCAGCAAGCGGGGAGGGAGCGATGCTCCAAGCGCGCGCTTCGTCGCGATACATCAGCAGCAGCTCGAGCTGGGCGACCCAGCCGATGCGCTTGACGAGAAAATCAGAGGAATCTTTCGGGAGGTTTTCGCGCGTCATGCCGACTCAGTTGCGGCGGCGGGACATTCGGCCGATTCGTTTCGGCCGATCACCGGGACACGATCGACAGCGAGGCGCCCGAAACGGCAGGGTCGCCCGCGCTCGCGAGCACACCGTCCGCGCCGGCGATCGCAGCCGGCAGCACGACTTCGATCAGCGTGCCGCCGCCGGACGGCGCGGCGATGGCGATCCTGCCGCCCAGCCGCCGAACGCGCTCGCGCATGCCGGTCAGGCCATGCGACATCGGTTTATGCGCGTCATTGGCGGCGATGCCGATGCCGTTGTCATGCACTTCGAGCGCGATGCCGTCATCGCCCGAACGCAGCACGATGCGGACTTCGCTCGCCTGCGCGTGCCGGGTAATGTTGGTCAGCGCTTCCTGCAAAATGCGGAACAGCGAAATCGAACGCATCTCATCGAGCTTCGCCTGCTCGTCGAACAGTTCGAGTTTGCAGGCGATGCCGTTGCGCTTGGAAAATTCCTGCGACTGCCAGCTGATGGCCGCGGCTATGCCGACGTCATCGAGCAGGGTGGGCCGCAAATCCTGCATGATGCCGCGCGTGGTTTTCACCGCCGAGTCGATCAATCCCCGGACTGCCTGCAGCTTGTCGGCGAATGGCTGCCCGCTGTTGTTCATGCGCTTTTGCAGCCATGAGACATCCAGCGCGAGCGCGGTCAGGATGCTGCCGAGCTCGTCGTGCAGTTCGCGCGCGAGACCGGCCTTTTCCTCCTCGCGAACGTTTTCCAGGTGCGCCGACAAAGCCGACAGGTCGGCCGTGCGCGCTTCGACCAGCTCTTCGAGATGCTCGCTGTGCCCGGCGAGCGCCGCTTCGATTTCCTTTTGGCGCGTGATGTCTACCATCACACCGCGCACTTGCGCATGACCGTCCTGCGCTCCGTTGTCGCCGTCGCCGCCGTGTTTGGCATAAACATGATCGCGCAACCACAGTTCGCGGCCGTCCGCCGCCGTCACCCGGTATTCGAGCGCATGCGTGCCGCCTTCTCGGTAGGCGCGCTCATAAGCCGCGCGCGTCGCCGTCGCATCGTCGTGGTGAATGATGCACGTGCGAAAGTCCGGCTCAGCCAGCCAGCGCCCCACAGAATAGCCGAGCATGGATTCGGCGCGCTGGCTGACGAAAGAAAAACGGTTTTGATCGGCCCGCGCCTCCCAGACGATCGCGTCCAGACCTTGCACCAGATCGTAGAAACGCTGCCCGGAAGCGCGCGCCTCGGCCCGTAACGCTTCCTTCTGACGATTCAGTTCGGCGGTTTTTCGGTACAGCTCGACGAAAACCGACACTTTGGATTTGAGCACATCGGGCACGATGGGCTTCAGGATGTAATCGACTGCGCCGACTTCGTAGCCGCGCGATACCGAACTCACGTCCTCATAAACGCCGGTGACGAAAATGATCGGCGTTTGCCGCGAACGGGTGCGGCCGCGTATCAGCTTCGCGGTTTCGAAGCCATCCAGCGCCGGCATGCGCACATCGAGCAGAATCACGGCGAAATCGCACTTCAGCACTGCGCGCAAAGCCTCGTCCCCGGAGCCCGCGAGCACCAGATTGCGATCCGGCGCCTCGAGTAACTGCTGCAATGCCAGCAGATTACGCGGCTCGTCGTCGACGAGAAGGATGTCGGTTTTGGGGGTGTCGGCCATCGCCGGGCTAAACCGAGCGGCTATCATCGTTTTTCTTCATAGACTCCACGCCAAAAAATCCCTAGTCAGAAAAAACCTTAGGTCAGGGTGCCAAAGGCTCCCTGACGATATCGGCAGCACAATCTTTGTCAGGGAGCTTGCGCGCCCCTGACCTACGCTACCCGATTCAGCGGGTGAGGCACACCCGCAGCAACGACAGCAACTGCTCGATATTGACCGGCTTGGCGATGTAGTCGGAGGCGCCGGCTTCGATGCATTTTTCGCGGTCGCCCTTCATCGCTTTCGCGGTCAGCGCGATCATCGGCAGATCCTTGAATTCATCGACCTGCCGAATCACGCGCATGGTGTCGTAGCCATCCATCTCCGGCATCATCACGTCCATCAGCACGACCTCGATATCCGGCGTGGTTTCCAGCAACTCTATACCGTCCTTGCCGTTTTCGGCGTAGACCACTGTCATACCGTGCTGCTCGAGAACCGAAGTCAGCGCGAAGATATTGCGGATGTCATCATCGACCACCAGCACTTTCTTGCCGGCAAGCTCGGCCGGCAGACGTTGCGCGCTCTCAATCAATTCACGCTTCTCGCCGGAAAAGGCGTTGATCGCACGATGCAGCAGCAGCGCCGTCTCGTTCAACAGCACGTCAGGCGATCCGGCGCGGCGGACGACGATCCGCGGCGCGAGTTTATCGAGCCTCGCCTGCTCGCGCTTGCCGAACGCGTTTTTCGCGTAAACGACCATCGGCACGTTCGCCGAGCGCTGAGTCGCGCTGATTTTTTCGGCCAGATCGACGGCCGACATGTCGCTGAATTTGCGATCGGCAATGACGCAATCGAACGTCCCCGCGGCGAGCGCGGCCAAAGCGTCCTTGCCGCTTCGGACCATCACGGCGCGCAAGTCTTCGCTGCCGAGCAGCGCGGTGATTTCATCGCCTCGCACGTGATCGCCTTCGACGATCAGCAGATTGCGCAGGGCGCGCTCGATGAAGTCATGCATGCCGGTCAGCGCCTGTATCAGCGCTTCCTTGTCCGCCGGCTTCTCGAGATAACCGAACGCGCCCATGCGCAACGCGCGCTCGATATGGTTGCCGCCCGAGATCAGATACAGCGGAATATGGCGCGTATCCGGATCGTGCTTCAACAGATCGAACAGCGCCCAGCCATCCATATCGGGCAGCTTCAAATCAATCGTGATCGCATCCGGAGCGATTTTTTTCGCGAGCACGAGCGCGGTATTGGCGCGCAGCGCAATCACGCCCTTGAAACCCGCCCGATGCGCGACTTCGAGCACGGTGCTCGCAAACGGCCCGTAATCCTCGACGATCAGCAGCACGCGATCGCCGGGCTGGATGGTTTCCCGGTCGTCTTCGATCTCGCTTTGCCGCACCAGCGACAGATCCGGCGCCGAAATAGGCATCGCCGGCTCACCGGAAATCGACGGCAGATGTATCGTCTCGTGCTGCATTTTCTGGCTGACTGCCATGATCGCGCCTTCCTTGTAAGAGATTGGCAGATACAGCGTAAAACGGCTGCCTTTACCGGGCGCGCTGGCGACGCGAATTTCGCCGCCGAGCAGACGCGCCAGCTCGCGCGAGATCGACAGACCGAGGCCGGTTCCGCCGTACCTGCGGCTGGTCGTGCCGTCGGCCTGCTGGAACGCTTCGAAGATGATTTTCTGCTTGTTGACCGGAATGCCGATGCCGGTATCCGAAACGCAGAACGCGACGACCATCTCGGCGTTATCGAGATAGCTGTGGCCAGTGCTCCATCCCGAACTCGCCGCTTCGATACGCAGCGATACCCGGCCTTTCTCGGTGAACTTGACGGCGTTCGACAGCAGGTTTTTCAGTATCTGCTGCAGGCGCTTGGCGTCGGTCTGTATGGTCGCCGGCAGATCGCGATCTACATCGATGACAAAGTCGAGGTTCTTGTCCTGCGCGACCTGGCTGAACGAGCGCTCGACGTAATCGCGCATCTCGCCAAAACTTTCCTGGCCGATATGCACAGACACGGTTCCGGATTCGATCTTCGACAGATCGAGAATGTCGTTGATCAGGCTCAAAAGATCGGTGCCCGATGCCGAAATCGTCCTGGCGAATTCGATCTGCTTCGGCGTCAGATTGTTACCCTGGTTATCGGACAGCAGGCGCGCGAGGATCAAGAGGCTGTTCAGCGGTGTGCGCAACTCGTGCGACATGTTGGCGAGGAATTCCGACTTGTAGCGCGAAGACAGCGCCAATTGCTCGGCTTTTTCTTCGAGCGCGACCTTGGCCTGCTCGACTTCCCTGTTCTTGAATTCGACCTGCGCTTTCTGCTCGGACAACAGGCGCGCTTTTTCCTGCAATTCGTCGTTGGTCGCCTGCAGTTCTTCCTGCTGCTTCTTGAGCAGCGTTTCCGACTGCTGCAGGTTGACCGCCTGCTGCTCGAGGCGGTCGTTGGTCATTTTCAGTTCGCCCTGCTGGCTTTGCAGTTCGATGGTCAGCGATTGCGATTGCTTGAGCAGATCTTCCGTCCGCATGTTGGCGACGATGGTATTCAGCACAATACCGATGCTTTCCGTCAACTGATCGAGGAACAGCTTGTGCGTTTCGGAAAACTGATTGAACGAAGCCAGCTCGATCACGGCTTTGACATTGCCTTCGAACAACACCGGCAGCACGATGATGTTGAGCGGAGCGGCGGCACCAAGGCCGGAACTGACGTGCACGTAATCGCCCGGCACATCCCTCAGCAGAATGCGCTGCTTTTCGTAGGCGCACTGGCCGACCAGACCTTCACCGATCAGAAAACTGGCCGGCGCGTTCTTGCGTTTTTTGTAGGCGTAGCTGGCGAGCAGTTCGAGCCTGGTTTCGTCGTCGCGCACCGTGGTGTAAACGACGCCGTGCTGGGCGCCGACCAGCGGCGCCAGTTCCGACAGAATCAGTTTGGAAACGGTGACGAGATCGCGCTGGCCCTGCAGCATGCGCGTGAATTTGGCGAGGTTGGTTTTCAGCCAGTCCTGCTCGGTGTTCTTGAGCGTGGTGTCCTTGAGGTTGCGGATCATCTCGTTGATGTTGTCTTTCAACGCTGCCACCTCGCCCTGCGCCTGCACCATGATCGAACGCGTCAGATCGCCCTTAGTCACGGCTGTCGCGACGTCTGCGATGGAACGCACCTGCGTCGTCAGGTTGGCGGCGAGCTGATTCACGTTGTCGGTCAGATCGCGCCACAAACCGGCGGCGCCGGGAACGCGCGCCTGGCCGCCCAGCTTGCCTTCGTAGCCGACCTCGCGCGCGACGTTGGTCACCTGATCGGCGAACGTCGCCAGCGTTTCGATCATGCCGTTGATTGTTTCGGCGAGCGCCGCGATTTCGCCTTTGACGTCCACCGTCAGCTTGCGCTTCAGATCGCCATTGGCGACCGCCGTCACAACGCTGGCGATACCGCGCACCTGATTGGTGAGGTTGGCCGCCATCGAATTCACGTTGTCGGTCAAATCTTTCCACGTCCCCGCGACACCGGGCACCTGCGCCTGCCCGCCCAACTTGCCTTCCGTGCCGACCTCGCGCGCGACGCGCGAAACTTCCGCCGCAAACGAGTTCAATTGATCGACCATGGTATTGATGGTCGACTTGAGTTCGAGAATTTCACCCTTGACGTCGACCGTGATCTTCTTCGACAAGTCGCCTTTTGCCACGGCTGTCGTCACCTCGGCGATGTTGCGCACCTGGCCGGTCAAATTGCCGGCCATCGCGTTCACGTTGTCGGTCAGGTCTTTCCAGGTTCCGGCCACACCCGGAACCTGCGCCTGACCGCCGAGCTTGCCTTCGGTGCCGACTTCGCGCGCCACGCGCGAGACTTCGGATGCGAACGAATTGAGCTGATCGACCATGGTGTTGACAGTGTTTTTTAGCTCGAGGATTTCGCCTTTCACGTCGACTGTGATTTTCTTCGACAAGTCGCCATAGGCGACCGCCTTGGTAACATCGGCAATGTTGCGGACCTGGCCGGTCAGGTTGCCGGCCATGAAGTTCACGTTGTCGGTCAAATCCTTCCAAGTGCCCGCAACGCCCTGCACATCGGCCTGGCCGCCGAGGCGCCCCTCCGTGCCGACCTCGCGCGCGACGCGCGTAACTTCCGATGCGAACGACCGCATCTGGTCGACCATGGTGTTG
>JACDAM010000120.1 GCA_013695435.1 Burkholderiales bacterium
ATTTTCCCGTCCTCGATACGGACCACGGGTTGATAGTGCAGGCGCAGCGCACCATCCTTGTACGCCGCGCGCAGCGCCGTTTCGAGCGTGTGTTGGTGCAACCGATGTTCAGCGAGATTCGCGTCGAGAAACTGATACGTGTTGCGGCCGAGCTCTTTTGAACGGTACATCGCAACGTCGGCGTGCTTCAACAGATCTTCCGGATCGTCCGAGTCGTCCGGATACACGGCGATGCCGATCGACGACGTGACGTAGATGTCGTGTTCTTCGATTTCGAACGACTGCGCGATCGCGTCGAGAAGCTTTTGCGCGATACGGCCCAGCACTGATGGGTCTTCGAACTCATCGACGATCACCATGAATTCGTCGCCACCCAACCGGGCCAGCAGATCGGTTTCACGTAGCGCGCCTCCCAGCGCTATCGTCACACGCTTTAAGAGTTCGTCGCCGATCCGATGCCCCAGCGTGTCGTTGACGTTCTTGAAGCGATCGAGGTCGATGAACAGCACGCCGACACGCCGGCCGGCGCGCTTCGCTTTAGCGATCGCCTGAGTCAACCGTTCGTGCAGCAGCAAACGATTCGGCAGCCCGGTAAGCGCGTCGCGGGTGGCGAGATACTGGAGCCGCTCCTCGGCCTGAATTCGCGACGAGACGTCCTGCACAAATGACAGGATCGAATCGATGCAACCGGCCTCGTCAAGCAGCGCCGAGTGGTACCACTCGCACCAGATCGTGCTCCCGTCGTTGCGGCGGTTGCGCGTCAGACCCTGCGCACGCGGTTCCTCGCCGCTCATCAGGCGCGCGACCAGCTCGCGGAATCCCTCGCGCTCGTCATCGTGCACGAGCGGACTGCTGGCGAGCGGAATGCCGAGAACTTGATCGGAATGCCAGCCAAAGATGTCTTCCGCCTTCGGTGTCCAGCGCACCAGCCGGAACTCGCGGTCCCATTCCAGCACGGCAAGCGGCGTATTGTTGATGTGGGAGGACAGCATCCAATTCACGCGCTTCAATTCATCCGCGTTGCGCTTCTCGTCGTGAATGTCGGTATGCACCGCGTAAATCCCGAGAACGTTGCCGTCGCCATCGCGGTTGGGGGCAAAGTGAACGGCTTCCCATCGTTGCTCGCCGTCGGGCTGCGTGAGCAGCTTCTCCGTCGAAACGACCTCCCCTCGCATCACGCGGTCGAGCAACGGCGCGAGCTGGGTCGCGCGCGCATCACCGATGACGTCTGCCACATGCCGCCCGGTCAGTTCCTTGCGATCCCGAGCCAGCCATTCCTCGTTGTGGCGATTCAGGAAGCGATAGCAGTAGTCGCGATCGATGTACGACACGCGCGCCGGTACGTTGTCCATGATGAGGCGCAATTCGGCCTCCGACGCGCGCAACGCCTCCTGCGCCTGCTTCAAGCCGTGGATGTCGTTCATCAGCACGAACGCGCCGTGAATCTCGCCCGACGGCGTACCGTCTGGCACGACGCGAATCGTCATCCAGCGGCGCGCCCCGTTGGCGCCGGGAACGAGCCGGTCGAACGCGGTCGACTCCCCCTCCATCGCTCGCGTCAACATGGCTTGGGCGCTTTGATAGATGCCCTGCCCTACGACGTCGCGCAGGCGCATTGCGCCGCCCTCCTCTGCCTTCAGGCCGAAATACTGCAGAAAGGTCCGGTTGACGTATTGGCAGCGCTCGTCGCGGTCGATGTAGGCAACGGGTGCAGGCACGCCATCCATGATCGCGCGCAACTGGCTCTCGCGTGCGGCGAGAGCATCCTGCGCCTGTTTCAGGTCGGTAATATCGTGCCCGACCACATACAAACCCTTGATCGTTCCGTCGAACTTCAAGTCTGGAACGATCCGTTCGCGCAGCCAGCGCCCGCGGCCCGACGCATCGACGACCGGACGCTCAAAGGTGACTGCCTCTCCGGTGAACGCGCGGTTCATGAACGGCGCCAGGGCGGACGACGCGTCGCTGCCGAGCACTTCCGCCGCGGTCTTGCCGATGACGGCGTCGCGTTCGAGGCCCGTCAGACGCAGGAAGGACTCGTTGATGAATGCATAACGGCGATCGGCGTCCACATACACGACCGGCTCGGGAATGTTGTCGGTGAAAAGGCGCAGTTGCTCTTCGCGCACTGCCAGCGCTTGCTCGGTCAGCTTGAGATCATGGATGTCGTACTCGGTGCAATACAGCCCACGCACATTGCCCGCGCCATCCAGATCGGGCGCCACGCGCCCGTGCAGCCAGCGCCGCGCACCCTGCGCCGTCGTCCCCACGCGCTCGTACTCGACGTGCTCGCCCGCCTGCGCGCGTTTCAGGATCGGCCGGATGAACGAGGCAACATCGGCGGACATGATCTGGTATGGCGTTTTGCCGTAGATAGCATCCTGCGGCTTGCACACGGCGTTCGCGAACGCCTGGTTGACGAACGTGTAGTTGAGACTGCGATCGAGGTACGCGACCGGGCCGGGAATGTTGTCGGCGAAGAGGCGCATCTGCGCCTCCTGCGATTTGAGCGCATCGCGGATGCGCATATCCTCTTCGATGTCGTTCATCACGACGAACGCGCCGTCCACTCGTCCGCCGACTTCGCGATCGGGAAACAGCGTGACCCGCGTCCAGCGCGCTTCGCCGTCCGCGGACTGCTCCCGCCGCTCGTACGACACTGTTGCCCCGGAAAACGCGCTTTCGATGTGCCCCTGCATTTCGTGCATAGCGTCATGGGCGAGGATGTCCTTCAGCGCGTGACCCAGCAGATCGTCGACCGGCACGCCGATCCAGTCGCCGAACGGACGATTCACAAAACGCAATTTCAACTGCCGATCGAAGTATAGGATCGGTACGCCCACGCTGTCGGTGACCAGCCGCAATTGGTGTTCGCGTTGTCCGGCCTCGAGCTCCAGACGTTTTTGATTGTTGACGTCGGTATACGTCACCAG
>JACDAM010000121.1 GCA_013695435.1 Burkholderiales bacterium
GGCGTCGACCAGCTTGGATACAGACCGTGCTGAACGGCGATATCGAGATGGTTAGCGATATGACTGGAATTATGGCTGGAGGCCTGGTCGGCTTCCGTAATCCGTGTTTGCTCGCCGGTCTGTTCGACAAAGCAGCCGGTGATGTCCGGGCCGACCGCAAGGTTTTCGATGGCGAGCCGGTAAGCGGCCGGCAGATTGGGGCCGGCGGCGAGATCGAGCCGCGTTTCTTCGGGATTGAGCAATTGCAGCGAGCACAACATGCCGCTGCTGAACTGCTCGATCGCCTGAACCAGCGCGTGCGCGATTTTGTCGAGCGGCGTGCCGCGCGCGATCATCTGCATCAGGCCGTTTTCGGTTGCCAGCATGCGCTCGGCGAAATGACTTTCGGTGATGTCCTGGGCATCGACCAGAATCATCGCTTCACCGGTCACGGGATCCGGAACACCGCGGGCGTCGACATGATGCCAATGCGATCCCTGGCGCGTCGGCAGCAATGTCGGGGCCCTATAGACTTCGCCGCGCGCAATAACGCAGAGTGCGCGCTCGGCCTCCGCCGCGCCGCCCAGATGTTGCGCAAGGTCATTCGCATTCGCGGCCTCGTTCGAGGGGCCGAACGCGCTCGTGGCAGCCGGATTGCGCATAACGGCAACGCCGTCTTGCGATGCAGCGCTATCTTCGACCCGGTATGGCGTACGACCTCGATGCCGCGCAGCAGCGAAGGCGAAATCAGTTGCGCGTTGATCACCTCTGCTTCGTGCAGACAGGCGAGCCGGCCATCCTCGAGCACGATGCCGCTGATCGTCATCAGGCAATTGACCGGTTCGCCGCTGAACGGATAAAGCGTCCAGTCGCGCTTGACCTTTTCACCGCGGCGCACGGTCTCCATAACGCCGTCGAAGTGCGCGCGGGCTACGTCCGACATGTCGGAGAAATCGCGCTCGATCAGGGCATCGAGTGTTTTTGCCCGCCACAGCGCACGCGCCTACTCGTTGGCCCAGCGCATGCGCGAACATTCGGGATCGAACACGAAAATTGGCGTCGTCAGTCCCCGTAGTGCGGAAAGCAATGGCCAGGTCAGTAGAGAATGAGTGCGAGGATTCATTTCTGCCCGGGATTGAGGGGCTGCGCGTTCAAAGTTGATGCCGAATTATCCGCTGTTCAGGCAAGCCGCGAAAGCGCGCGGCAGGGCCGCGTCGGGCGCGCCGCCCCGGGGCGACCGGGCCGTCCGCCGTGATAAACTCGAAGTTCGGCAAGACCTCCGGCCCGATCGGCATTTCCAGTTATAACAATGGCATAAAACATGGCAGGCAATTCTCTGGGCGCGCTGTTTCGCGTCACCTCGTTCGGCGAAAGTCACGGTCCGGCGATCGGCTGCGTTGTCGATGGCTGTCCGCCCGGCATGGCGCTCAACGATTACGATATCCAGAGCGAACTCGATCGGCGCAAGCCAGGAACATCGCGCCACGTTACGCAGCGGCGGGAATCGGACACGGTTGAAATCCTGTCCGGCGTGTTCGAAGGGAAAACGACAGGCGCGCCGATCGCGCTTTTGATCCGCAACGAAGATCAGCGCAGCCGCGATTATGGCAATCTGGTCGATACCTTCCGTCCCGGGCACGCCGATTACACGTATTGGCAGAAATACGGCGTCCGCGATCATCGCGGCGGCGGCCGCGCATCGGCGCGCGAGACTGCGGTTCGGGTCGCGGCCGGCGCGGTAGCGAAGAAATGGCTGCGCGAGAAACATAAGGTGATCGTGCGCGGTTATCTGACCCAGCTCGGATCGGTTACGGTGCCGTTCAGGAGTTGGGATGCGGTTCACGCCAATCCATTTTTTGTCGCTGACGAATCGTATGTCGAACAGCTTGAGCGTTTCATGGATGCACTGCGCAAATCGGGAGATTCGGCCGGCGCGAAAATTCGCGTCGTCGCCGAGAACGTGCCGCCAGGCTGGGGCGAGCCGGTTTACGATCGCCTCGACGCCGAAATCGCATACGCGATGATGAGCATCAACGCCGTCAAAGGCGTGGAAATCGGCGCCGGCTTCCACGCCGCCGAGCAGCGCGGCAGCGAGCACAGCGACGAGATGAGCCCGTCCGGCTTTCTCAGCAACCATGCCGGCGGCATACTGGGCGGCATCTCGACCGGTCAGGACGTCGTTGTCAATATCGCCATCAAACCGACTTCCAGCATCCGCCTGCCGCGCCGCTCGATCGACAAGGCCGGCAATGCGACGACGGTCGCGACCCATGGCCGCCACGACCCGTGCGTCGGCATCCGGGCGACGCCGATTGCCGAGGCCATGCTCGCGCTGGTGTTGATCGATCACGCGTTGCGTCATCGCGCGCAGAACGCCGATGTCATTTGTGTAACGCCGCGGCTGCCGGCGCAAGCGACCGAGTTTACGCCATCCGCGTCAACCGAAATCGAGAATCCCGAACCGGATGAGGCGTAGGCGCCGCCCTACACGGCTTTCGCTTTCCTCCTCGACGAGACTCTGATTCAGTTCTCCTTCCGTGAAGATCCCGAGCTTGTCGAAGGATCGAACCAGGAATGGAAAACTTGCCTCAATCGATAAGTTGTGTAGTTGCCGTGGACAAGCCCGGAGCCTGCCTTCGAATGTTTGAAGCTAGGGGCGAACGGCGCTCACTCAGAGGTTTTTTGACTCGCAACACCTGAAACGGTCGCAGGAGGCGCGGTAACGCCGCGGGAACGACTTGTTCAACGCCCCCTACTGGCGGTTGTCCGGGTTCTATTTCTTCTATTTCGCGTTCGTTGGCGCGTTCACGCCGTACTGGAGCCTGTACTTGCAGGAGCTTGCGTTCAGCGCGTTCCAGATCGGCGTACTGATGTCACTGCTGCAGTTGATGCGCGTATTTGCGCCGGCCGCCTGGGGCTGGCTCGCTGACCACAGCGCGCAGCGGGTACGCGTCGTGCAGATTGCTGCATTTGCCAGCCTGGCCGCATACGGCGGTGTGTTTTTCGGCGCTTCGTTCAGTTGGATGTTCACGGTAACGGCGTTCATGGCTTTTTTCTGGAGCGCGTCGCTGCCGTTGGTTGAGGCGACGACGCTGAGCCATCTTGGCGATTCGGCCGAGAAGTACGGCCGTATTCGTTTATGGGGTTCGATCGGTTTCGTGTTCGCGGTGTTCGCGGTTGGCCGCCTGCTCGACCTGGTCGCGATAGAAAATCTGCCGTGGATCGTTCTGGTATTTCTCGTCGGGATCGCGGTTTTTACCTGCGGGCTGCCCGAGGCGGCGGTCGAAGCGCTGCCGGCCGATCACGATTCAGTCTGGACAATAATACGGAGGCCCGATGTAGCGCTGCTGTTTGGGGCGTGCCTGATGATGAGCGCGGCCCATGGTCCGCTCTATGTCTTTTACGGGATTTATCTCGTCGCTGAAGGATATTCGACGACGGCGCTCGGCGCGCTGCTCGCGCTTGGCGTTTTGAGCGAGATCGCCGTATTCATTTATCTGCCGCAACTGTTCCGGCGATTTTCGTTACGCCGCATCATGCTGCTCAGCCTGGCGCTTGCGGCCGTACGTTTTCTCGGCATTGGCTGGGGCGTTGCCAGCCTGGCCTTGATCGTGCTCGCACAACTGCTGCATGCGGTTTCGTTCGGCGCGTTTCACGCGGCTGCGATTGCCGCAATGCACGGCTTGTTCCGGGGCAAGCATCAAGCCAAAGGCCAGGCTTTGTATACAAGCTTTTCGTTCGGCATCGGCGGCACGTTTGGCGGCCTGTACAGCGGTTTTTTGTGGGAGCGCGCAGGGGGCGGGATAACATTCAGCGCAGGCGCTATCTGTGCGCTGATCGGTCTCGCGTTGCTGTGGCGCAGTCGTCCGCAAAACCGGCCAGGGTGAGGGCCAGCTCTCGAACTTGGGAGTTTGTAAAGTCGTAACAGCAAGATACGCGTATATGCATCGAACCTGAAACTCCGCGGTCGTGATCGACGCGATGGTGTGCCCTCGAAATCGATCGGCGCAAAATGCCAGCGGGCCTACGTGGTGAGGAGAACAGAATGCGGGATTTCCGAAAGCTTCGGCATTATGCCGTTGTCGTAGTTTTGTCGGCGCTTCTTCCGGCTTGCGAAACAGCGCCGGTGACAGGTCGCAATCAACTGATCGTCCTGCCCAAGTCGCAGGAAATCCAGATGGGATTGCAGGCATACGACGAAATCCTGAAGAAGGAAAAAATTTCGACCGATCCACAAGCGAACGCGCTCGTGCAGCGCGTCGGTAAACGCATCGCGGCGGCGACCGGCGAAGACCTGCCATGGGAATTCAAGGTCATCGAGAACGACAAGGTGGCCAACGCGTTTGCATTGCCGGGCGGCAAAGTCGCCGTCTACACCGGCCTGCTGCCGATCACACAGACAGAAGCTGGTCTGGCAGCGGTGATCGGTCACGAAGTTGCGCACGCAACGGCGCGTCATGGTGGAGAACGCGTGAGCCAGAATCTGATCGCCCAACTCGGGCTGGCGGCGACGGCGGCGGCAATGAGCAATCGCGATCCGGCTACCGTGCAGTCGGTCATTGGCCTCTTGGGGGCCGGGGCGACGGTCGGCGTTGCGCTGCCGTTCGGGCGGTCGCAGGAATCCGAAGCCGATCGCATCGGTATGATTTATATGGCGAAAGCGGGCTACGATCCGCGCGCCGCCAAGGACTTATGGTTGCGCATGACGGCAGCCTCGGAAGGTAAACAGCGGCCGCCGGAATTCTTGTCGACTCACCCGGCCGAAGCGACGCGGATCGAGCGTATCGAAAAGTGGTTGCCGGAAGCGCTCGCGCATTACAAGCCGAAATAAGCAAGCCGAAATAAGCAAGCCCGGGTAGGCGGCTCGAAGTTTTAATGAATTTATTCGCGGATCAGGTTGATGGGTGATGGCGACTTGTTCAGCGTTTCCTGAAGAGGTGTATAAAAAGCTCCGCAGGCCGCAACGTCGCGTTTAAATCCAGCCCGCGCGCCGCGCGCCGCTCAAGGCGGCGAAACCCAATCCGAACAGGAGCAGGATCGTCGGGTCCGAAGGCACTTCATTCGCTGCCCCGCCGCTCTTCGGCGCTGGGGGAGCAGTCGATGGATTCGCGCCAAGTGTAATTCTGATCAGCGAATTGCCCGGGTTGACCGTGCCCAGGTAAAGCGCGGAAGCCTCGCTTTTACCGATCAGATTTGCCACGTCGAAGCGAAACTCGCGATTACGCCCCATGCCCGAGCCAAGCGCGCGCGCATCGATGCTGTTTATCGCAAAGCCGCTGAGCGGATCGGCCAGGGTTATGAAAACGGCCTTGGCGCCGTTGTCTGCGAACTGCTTGAGATTAACCTGACCCGCATCGTTGCGAGCACGGCTGACGAGCGCCAGGAAGTCTGGGGCGGTTGGGCTGGCTTGGGTTTCGCTGAGGGCCGCCGTCGTGTACGCGGCAAAAAAAAGAATGGCTGCCGCGAGCCTGAAACTCACTTCCTTGTACATTACAACATCTTCTGATCGCGTGTGATGCGGTCCGTTAGCAAGAGCTATACCGCGAGTGAATAACCGCGCAGAATCAAAGGGTGGCGGCAATAACTCGGCAGTCGTAACGGCTCATGTTGTCAGCAATTCCGACAGCCCGCGGTACTTAACGTCCGGAGGTCCACCCGATGAGAAGACAACAGCGGCCAAAACGACCTTTGCGCCGCTTTTCTGTATAATTTTGCGGTTAGGCGAAAGCGCTCAGCCATAAAACAAGCGATGCAATAAGCGATGAAGCAGACTCTCTACGACAAACTGTGGGACAGCCATGTCGTTCATCAGGATGACGACGGCACTGCATTGCTCTACATCGACCGCCACCTGGTCCACGAGGTCACCAGTCCGCAGGCATTCGAAGGGCTGCGCCTCGCGCAGCGCAAGCCCTGGCGCATCGATTCCATTCTGGCGGTTGCCGATCACAACGTGCCGACGACCGACCGCACGAACGGTATCAGCGATCCGGTTTCGCGCCTGCAAGTCGATACCCTCGACCAGAATTGCGAAACCTACGGCATCGATGAATTCAGGATGAACGATGCGCGGCAAGGCATCGTTCACGTGATCGGGCCGGAGCAGGGCGCGACCTTGCCCGGAATGACCATCGTTTGCGGCGATTCGCATACCAGTACGCACGGCGCGTTTGCCGCACTGGCATTCGGCATCGGCACCTCCGAAGTCGAGCACGTGCTGGCGACGCAGTGTCTGCTGGCCAAAAAAAACAAAGCCATGCAGATCGTGGTCAACGGCGAACTCGCGTCTGGCATCACGTCGAAAGACATCGTGCTTGCAATCATCGGCAAAATCGGCACCGCCGGCGGCACCGGTTATGCGATCGAGTATGCCGGCCCCGCGATTCGCGCGCTCAGCATGGAAGCCCGCATGACCGTTTGCAATATGTCGATCGAGGCAGGCGCCCGGGCCGGCATGATCGCTGTCGACGACATCACGATCTCGTATTTGAAGGGCCGCCCGTACGCGCCGGAAGACGAACACTGGGAATGCGCGGTCGCTTACTGGCGGACGCTGCGCAGCGACGACGGCGCATTATTCGACAAGGTCGTCGAAATCGATGCCGCCGCGATCAAGCCGCAGATCACCTGGGGCACGTCGCCTGAAATGGTCGCGTCGATCGACGACCGCGTGCCCGACCCGGCGCGAGAGATGGACCCGGGCAAACGCGATTCGATGTCGCGTGCGCTCGGTTACATGGGTCTCGCGCCCGACACCCGGCTTTCGGATATTCGGCTCGACAAGATTTTCATCGGTTCGTGCACGAACTCGCGGATCGAGGACTTGCGCATCGCGGCGGATTTCGTGCGCGGCAGACATATCGCGCCAAATATCAAACTCGCGCTCGTTGTGCCCGGCTCGGGGCTGGTCAAGCGCCAGGCCGAAAGCGAAGGGCTCGATCAGGTGTTCCGCGCGGCCGGCTTCGAATGGCGCGAGCCTGGCTGTTCGATGTGCCTGGCGATGAACGACGACCGGCTCGAGCCCGGCGAGCGCTGCGCTTCGACCTCGAATCGCAATTTCGAAGGCCGCCAAGGAGCAGGCGGGCGCACGCATCTGGTCAGCCCGGGCATGGCTGCCGCGGCGGCGATCGCCGGGCATTTCGTCGATGTACGCAGTTTCCGGAAGATGTGAGAGGGCGAGATGGTCAAGACTCTTTTCGTGGTTCTGTTGCTCGGCGCTTTTCTGGCCGGATGCAACACCATGCAGGGTTTCGGCCGCGACGTCGAAAAACTCGGCGACAAGATCGAAGACAAAGCCACCGAAAAGAAGCGCTACTGATGCAGAAAGTGACAAGGTTCGAAGGCTTGGTCGCGCCGCTCGATCGCGCGAATGTCGATACGGACGCGATAATCCCGAAGCAGTTTTTGAAATCGATCAAACGCAGCGGTTTCGGCGTCAATCTGTTCGATGGCTGGCGCTATCTCGATGAAGGGCGGCCTGATTTTGACGGCTCCGGCGCTGAGGCCACGCGCCCGCTGAATCCCGATTTCGTGCTGAATCAGCCGCGTTACCGCGGCGCCGGGATTTTGCTTGCACGCGAGAATTTCGGCTGCGGTTCGTCGCGTGAACACGCGCCGTGGGCGTTGCTCGATTATGGTTTTCGCGCCGTGATCGCGCCGGGCTTTGCCGATATTTTCCGGCAGAATTGCTACAAGAACGGTCTGCTGCCCATCGTGCTCGATCACGCCGTCGTCGATCAGTTATTCCGCGACGTCGCCGCGGCGCCCGGATACCGGCTCGCCGTCGATTTGGCGGGCCAGACGGTAACCGCCCCAGGAAATCAAAACTTCGACTTCGTCATCGATGCATCGAATAAACACGCGTTGCTGAACGGGCTGGACGAGATCGGGACGACCTTGCAGCGCGGCGGCGAGATCGAAGCCTTTGAGTCGCGTCATCGCGCGACTCAACCGTGGTTGTTTTCCGCGCGATAGCAGGTGAGTGTCTAAAATTTCAGATAGCGTTCCCTGCCCCCGAAGGAGGCATCGCGGCAGCATTTAGTCTTTCCGCGCACGAAATGAAAATTGCAGTTTTGCCGGGCGACGGGATCGGGCCCGAGATCACGGCGCAGGCTGTGAAGGTGTTGCAGGCCGTGAAGCACGCCGGCATCAAGTGCGAGTATCAATTCGCGCCGGTGGGCGGCGCCGGATACGACGCTGCCGGCGATCCCCTGCCCGAGGCGACGCTGCATCTTGCCGAGCAATCCGATGCCGTTTTGCTCGGCGCGGTCGGCGGCTATCGATACGATCAATTGCCGCGTGAACAGCGCCCCGAGCGTGGCTTGCTGCGTCTGCGAAAATCGCTCGGCCTGTTCGCCAATTTGCGCCCGGCGCGGCTTTATGCGGAACTGAGCGACGCCTCGTCGCTCAAGGCCGAAGCGATCGCCCGCCTCGACCTGATGATCATTCGCGAGCTGACTGGCGATGTGTATTTCGGTCAGCCGCGCGGCCTGCGCAGCAACGACAATGGCGAGCGCGAAGGCTTCGATACCATGGTCTACAGCGAATCCGAGATTCGCCGGATTGCCCACGTCGGTTTTCGTACCGCCGCTGGGCGCGGTAAAAAGCTATGTTCGGTGGACAAGGCGAATGTGCTCGAAACCAGCATGCTGTGGCGCGAAGTGGTTACCGAAGTCGCGAAGGATTACCCGGGCGTTCAGCTCAGCCATATGTACGTCGATAACGCCGCCATGCAACTGGTGCGCAACCCGCGTCAGTTCGACGTGATCGTGACCGGTAATCTGTTCGGCGATATTCTATCGGATCAGGCCGCCATGCTGACCGGCTCGATCGGCATGCTGCCATCGGCATCGCTGAATGAATCGGGCAAGGGACTGTACGAGCCGATTCACGGCTCCGCTCCCGATATCGCCGGCAAAGACCTCGCCAACCCGCTGGCGACGATTCTTTCGGTCGCAATGATGATGCGTTACACTTTTCGCCGCCCGGAACTCAGCCGCGGCATTGAAGCGGCAGTCGAAAAGGTATTGGCGCAAGGCTATCGCACGCCGGATATTTTCGAGCGCGGCGCTCGCAAGGTCGGTACCGAAGAAATGGGCGATGCGGTTGTCGCCGCGCTCAGGTTCGACTAAGCCGCCAACGCAATCTGAAGGACGCGGGTCACAAATCCTAATCGCTGCAATCCTTTATCCCGCTTGCGCTGCCGCGGCCGACGGTTCTTACAATTGCATTTCATGCTTCCAAGCCGGAAACCATCATGCGGAAAACCTATAACGTAGCAGTGCTCGGCGCGACCGGAGCAGTCGGCGAAGCGATGCTGTCGATACTTGAGGAAAGGAAATTTCCGGTCGGCGAAGTATTCCCTTTGGCGTCTTCGCGTTCCGCGGGCAGCACGATCGGTTTCGGGGGCCGCGATTTAACCGTTATCGATGTCGCCGATTTCGATTTCAGCCAGGCCCAGATCGGGCTTTTCTCGGCCGGCGCAAGCGTTTCGGAAAAATGGGCGCCGATCGCAGCGCAGGCGGGTTGTGTCGTGATCGACAACACTTCGCAGTTCCGTTATGACGACGACATTCCGCTGGTCGTGCCTGAAGTCAACCCGCATGCGATCGCCGATTACGTCAGCCGCGGCATCATCGCCAATCCAAACTGTTCGACGATCCAGATGCTAGTGGCATTGAAGCCGATTTATGACGCGGTCGGTATTGCGCGCATCAATGTCGCGACGTACCAGGCGGTATCCGGCACCGGCAAGGAGGCGATCGAAGAACTGGCGGAGCAAACCCGCGCGCTTTTCGCGCAGCGCGAAGCGGTTGCCGAGGTTTATCCGAAGCGGATTGCCTTCAACGTGCTCCCTCACATCGATGCATTCCAGGACAACGGCTACACCAAGGAAGAAATGAAAATGGTGTGGGAAACCCGGAAGATCATGGAGGATGATGCGATACTGGTTAATCCAACCGCGGTGCGCGTCCCGGTTTTTTACGGCCATTCCGAGGCCGTGCACGTCGAGACGCTGAAAAAAATCAGCGCTGCCGACGCCACTGCGCTGCTGAAAAAGGCGCCCGGGGTGGAGGTGTTCGACACGCGCGGTCCCGGAGGGTATCCGACTGCGGTGGATGCCGCCGGCCGCGATCCGGTGTATGTCGGCCGCATTCGCGAGGACATCTCGCATCCGCTCGGCCTGAATCTCTGGGTCGTCAGCGACAATGTCCGAAAAGGCGCGGCCTTGAACAGTATTCAGATTGCCGAGATTTTGATTGAGCGCTTTCGGATTTCGCGAGTAGAGCCAAGTGCTTTGCGTCGATTAAGACGTGAGATTAGCTTGAAACCATAACTATTTGATGCTATTTTGTTTATTTTTCGCAAAGTAATTCCGGAGGCGCCGTGCTAAGTACTTCATTGAGAGCCTGCCTAATGGCGGGCATTTTGCTGCTTACCGTCAGCGCTACGCATGCCGCAGGGTTGGGCAAACTGACGGTGGCCTCAGCGCTAGGTCAGCCGCTACGTGCTGAAATCGATTTGGTTTCGGTGCAGAAAGACGAACTCGCCAGCCTGACAGCCCGCCTTGCTTCGCCCGATGCCTTCAAACAGGCAGAGCTTGAGTACACGGCCGCGCTCGCGAGCGTCAAAGTCAGCGTCGAGAAGCGCGCTAACGGTCAGCCCTATATCAAGCTCACATCGTCGCAGCCGATCGAAGAGCCCATTCTGGACGTGCTGATCGAGCTGTCGTGGGCATCCGGTCGCCTGGTGCGCGAGTATACGGCGTTGATGGATCCGCCCGAATATAACGCGCCTGCGGTTGCGCCTGTCGCCAAGCCGGAAACCCAGGTTGGTCCAAAACCGGCCGCGGCTGCAAAAACGAAACCATCCGGCAGAATTTCGCGCACGGTCGAACCCGCGCGGGAAGCTGGCGCTGGAGACGGCAGTGGCGGAAGCTATAGTGTGAAATCCGGCGACACTCTGGTCAAGATCGCACGTTCGAACAAAGTAGAAGGCGTCAGCCTCGAGCAGATGCTGGTCGGTCTTTATCAGAACAACCGAGAAGCTTTCGCGGACAATATGAACCGCTTGAAAAGCGGCAAGATTCTGCGAATTCCCGAGCGCGAGACGCTTGCTGCGATCGAGCCGGACGAAGCCGTCCAAGAGGTAAAAGTGCAGGCGGCGAACTGGAACGCCTATCGGCAAAAGCTGGCCGCAGCCGCGCAAGCTGCTACCCCGGCTGACGCTGCCGCACAAAGCGCGACGGGCAGAATCAACGCGACTGTCGAAGATCAGGCCGCGGTTACGGAGCCCGGCCGCGAAGTCCTCAGGCTCTCGAAAGGTGAGCAAAACATAAGCGATCAGAGCAGCGCTGGCAGCGCAGGCGCCGGGGGCGCTGATCGCAACGGGTCGCAAGAGCGTCTGCGCGCCCTCGAAGAGGAAGCGACTGCTCGCGAGAAAGCGCTGCAGGAAGCCAACGAACGAATCGCGCTGTTGGAAGGTAACGTTAAGTCGATGCAGCGGTTGCTGGAGATCAAGAACGAGTCACTGGCTCAGGCACAGAATCAGGCCAACGCAACAAACCAACCTGAGCCTGCGGCCAATGCTTCGACGCCGGCCAGCCCGGCCGTCGCCGATGCTAACGCGCCGGCGGGAACCGACGCGGTTGCGGCCGCGCCTGCTCCTACGCCCGCCCCCGAGACAAATCCCGTGCAGTCGCAAGCCGCGCAAGCGGAAGGTCAGGCCGCCGCACCGGTCGTTGCAGGGGATGCGCCGGTCGCCGTCGTTCCCGCGGAGGAGCCTGACATCATCGCCCGCGTTCTGGATAAGCCTTTGTACCTTGCGGTGGGAGTGCTGGTGCTTGCGCTGATCGCGTTTGCGGTTATGCGCCGCAGACGCAGCCAGCCTGAATTCGAAAACAGCATCATGACCGGGGGCGATCTGACCGGGAATACGGTGTTCGGCGATAGCTCGGGCGGGGTTGTCGATACCAGCGACGGCTCGCTGATCTCGGATTTCAGCAAAGTCGGTCTTGAACATATCTCGACCGATGAAGTCGATCCGCTTGCCGAAGCAGAGGTTTACATCGCTTACGGCCGTGATGCGCAGGCCGAGGAAATTCTCAAGGAAGCCATTAACCGGAATCCGCAGCGTTACGAAATTCACCTTAAGCTGCTCGAAATCTACGCAATGCGGCAAAGCCTGGGCGCGTTCGAAACGTTAGCTGGCGAGCTGTATGCCGCGACCGATGGTCAAGGGGAGGTCTGGAGCAAGGCCGCCGAACTGGGGCGCTCACTCGACCCGGGCAATCCGCTTTACGCGAGCGCACAGCCCGTGGAGGCGAATCCGCCAACGGACGCGCAAACGCAGGATTTTGTCCAGGACGAATCGATCGATCAGGCTACCCGGAGCGAATTCGACTTCAACTCGGATCCTTTAACGCGGACTGCGATGAATTTCGACGCCGCGCTCGACCAGGATCGCAAGGCGGAGGCCGGCATACAGTTTCGCAGCAATGAGGCAGCAACGATGGATTTTGAAGTCGCGCCAATCGAGGAAACGGACAAACCGATCGAGGCAGCGGCAGCGCCGGATTCCATGATCGATTTCGATTTCGATCTGGGTGCGCCCGAGACGCGCGCCAATACGGAAGACGATGCGATTACTTTAAGAGCCGTGGAGGAAGAAGAGCAAGTTCAGAGGACAGGGCAGGAACGGGAAACGGTTGAGGTTCCTGTACATGAAAAGGACCACGACGCCGCCGCTTCCCGCGCGCAAGCAGGCGAGCTTTCTCCCTTGACGTCAGCTTTCGAGCTCGATTTTCCACGGCAGGAAACCGGAGATAGACAGGCGACAGGCGATGGCAATGAGCAGGATCGTAAAGATGTTCCGAACGTAGCGGTGCACACCGATCTTTCGACCATTGATCTGAATTTCGACTCGGCCAGGACGGCGCAGGAGAGGGTGGAGGCGCCGGTCGCGCGCAACGATCAGTGGTACGACGTTCAAACGAAGTTCGACCTTGCCAAAGCGTACCAGGAGATGGGTGACAAGGAAGGCGCGCGGGAAATACTGCAGGAGGTCGTGCAGGAAGGAGACGCCGAGCAGCAGGCGAATTCCAAGGCGCTGCTCGCCAGTTTGGGGTAAAGCATAACCCGCGGCGTTCGACTGAACGCGGGGGGGAGCCCTGCCTCGGAAAAGGCGCGAACGGCGCGTTCTGGTTCAGGTAATCAAGCTCGTCCAAGCTGTCGGAAGCGCGGTTCCGGGCCTGTCCGCATCTTATTCCGCTGATATCTGTTTGTCCGAATACTTCCACTGCTCTTGAGAATTGCGGCGGGCGTCGAATACGATGGCAGCGGCTTTTGCGGATGGCAAACGCAGCCGCACCGTTGCGGCGTGCAGGATGCGGTTGAATCCGCTGTAAGTCGGATCGCTGGTCATCCGGTCGCCGCCATATGCGCTGGCCGCACCGATTCCGGCGTCCATGCGCTGGCGCAGGTAATCCATTTCGACACCGCAGCAGAACGGCCGACATCGGCCTGGATGCACGGCGTCAACGCTCTGCTGCCGACGTCTATTGCAGTCATTTGGGCGCAACCCGTTTCGATCGAGTTTCATGCGCGATTTCACGCAACCGAACGTCGCTATCGCTACGTGTTGTGCAATCGACCTCTACGCCCCGCGCTCGAACGCTATCGTGCGGGCTGGTATCATCGCCCTCTCGACATCGAGGCTATGCGCAGTGCAGCGCGCTTCCTCATAGGCGAGTACGATTTCAGCGCCTTTCGCGCAGCCGAATGTCAGGCGCGTTCGCCGGTTCGCGATCTGCGCTCCATAGAAATAGAACGCCACGGCGATTACGTCGTTTTTGAATTCTCCGCCAACGCTTTTTTACACCACATGGTTCGCAATATCGTCGCCTGTCTGGTTTATGTCGGCGCCGCAAAACACCCCCCGCAGTGGTTGCAGGAAATCCTGGTCGGGCGCGACCGCAACGCCGCCGGGCCGACTTTCAGTGCCGCGGGACTGTACTTGGCCGATGTAACATATGACTCTAGTTGGGGACTGCCGGCGTTTCCGCCTAGCGCTTTTTTCGGCGATCTCACCGTCGCCGCCAATCAACGTCAGGATTGAACCGGGGCCGGTCGACAAGATGCCATGCGCGGTAAAAATTTGCGGCATAACCAGCCGAGACGACGCGTCGGCCGCAGTGAACTTGGGTGCGCGGGCGCTGGGTTTCGTTTTCTATCGGGCCAGCCCCCGCTGCATCAGCGCCGCCGGCGCCGCCGAAATCATCCGGTCCCTGCCGCCTTTCGTCACTTCGGTGGGATTGTTCGTGAACGCGTCGGGGGACGAGGTCAGGAGCGTGCTCGATCAGGCGGCGCCGGAAATGCTGCAATTTCATGGCGAGGAATCACCGGATTTTTGCGCGCAGTTCGGCATTCCCTATATCAAGGCAGCGCGCGTTCAGGCGGGAATGGATTTGCTACAATACGCGCTTCGCTTTTCCACTGCCAAGGCGCTTTTGCTTGATGCATTTGTCCACGGTGCCCACGGCGGCACCGGTGTCGCATTCGACTGGAATCTGATCCCTCGAAAATTACCGTTGCCGATCATCATTTCCGGCGGTTTGCACGCCGGAAATGTTCGCGAAGCGATTCGCGCCCTCAAGCCTTGGGCGGTTGACGTCAGCAGCGGCGTCGAGGCTAAACCGGGTATCAAGGATCACGCCAGGCTCGCGGCATTCATGCACGGAGTTCGCAATGCAGATATATGATTTGCCCGACGCACGCGGTCATTTCGGGCAATACGGCGGCGTTTTCGTCGCCGAAACCCTGATGCACGCCCTCGACGAACTGGGCGCTCAGTATCGGCGTTACCGCGATGATGCTGAATTCAAAGCCGAGTTCGAATACGAACTGCGGCACTACGTGGGCCGCCCAAGTCCGATTTATCACGCCAAACGCTGGTCGCGCGAGCTCGGCGGCGCGCAGATTTTTCTGAAGCGCGAAGATCTGAATCACACCGGCGCTCACAAAATCAACAACACCGTCGGCCAGGCGCTGCTGGCGCGGCGCATGGGCAAACCGCGAGTCATCGCCGAAACAGGCGCCGGCCAGCACGGCGTTGCGACGGCCACGGTGGCTGCGCGTTATGGCCTGGAATGCGTGGTCTATATGGGCTCCGAGGATATCAAGCGGCAGGCGACCAATGTTTACCGCATGAAGTTGCTGAACGCGACCGTGGTGCCGGTCGAATCAGGTTCCAGGACCTTGAAAGACGCATTGAACGAAGCGATGCGCGATTGGGTGACCAACATCGAAAATACGTTTTACATTATCGGCTCAGTCGCAGGCCCGCATCCCTATCCGATGATGGTGCGCGATTTCCAGTCGGTGATCGGGCGCGAGTCGAAAGTGCAGATGCTCGAACACGTCAATCGCCAGCCCGATTACCTGATTGCATGCGTCGGCGGCGGCTCGAATGCGATCGGCCTGTTTTACCCGTATTTGAACGACCACGATGTCCGCCTGGTGGGCGTCGAGGCGGGCGGAACTGGACTCGAAACGGGTAAGCACGCGGCCACGCTGTCTACCGGAACGCCCGGCGTTTTGCACGGCAACCGCACCTATCTGATGCAGGATGCCAACGGCCAGATCGTCGAGACGCATTCGATTTCGGCCGGCCTCGATTATCCTGGCGTCGGCCCCGAGCACGCGTGGCTCAAGGATTCGAAGCGCGCCGAATACGTGGCGGTATCCGACGACGAGGCGCTTGCGGCGTTTCACGCCTTGTGCAAATTCGAGGGAATCATGCCTGCGCTGGAATCTGCGCACGCGCTGGCTTATGCGGCAACGCTGGCGCAGCGGCTCGATAAAGAAAAAATCCTGCTGGTCAATTTATCCGGCCGGGGCGACAAGGACATGAATACGGTGGCGCAGCTTTCGGGTATTACGTTCTAGTGACGCAAACGACCGAATCAGCCCACGCGGCGGTGAAGCCGCGCGTCGAATCGAGGATTGCGAATGCATTCGCCCGGCTCCGCCGGCAAGAGCGCAAAGCGCTGATTCCTTTTATCACCGCCGGCGATCCCGATCCCGAAATGACGCTACCCCTGATGCATGCGCTGGTCGATTCCGGCGCCGACATCATCGAACTCGGCGTGCCGTTTTCAGACCCTATGGCCGACGGGCCGACCATACAGCGCGCGTCCGAGCGCGCGTTGAAGCACGGCACCGGCCTGAACGACGTGCTGGCCATGGTCGCGAGATTCCGCGCCACCGATGCGGTGACGCCGATCGTGCTGATGGGTTATGCGAATCCGATCGAAGCGATGGGCATTACCCGCTTCGCCGCGCAGGCCGGAAGCAGCGGCGCCGATGGCGTGCTGGTCGTCGATTATCCGCCCGAGGAATGCGCGGATTGGGTCGATACTCTTGTGGACAACGGGATCGCGCCGATTTTCCTGTTGTCGCCGACCACCACAACAGCGCGCATGCAGCAGATCGCATCGTTTGCGCGCGGCTACATCTATTACGTATCGCTGAAAGGCGTGACCGGCGCCGGCCATCTCGATATCGAGTCGATTGCAGAAAAGATCCCGCAAATCCGGGAACACATCGCCCTCCCGATCGGCGTCGGCTTCGGCATCCGCAACGCACAAACCGCGCAGGCCATCGCCAAATTTGCCGATGCCATCGTCATCGGCAGCCGGCTCGTCGAAGAGCTTGAGGCTTCGTCACGCGACCAGGCATTGGCCCGCGTATCAGCGCTGATGCGGATTCTGCGTAGCGCACTCGATGCGCGCTGATGCAAACTCCGCACGCGGCGCGATGCGCAAGAAGCTCTCGCTGACGACGCGGAGGTTGTCATGAGCTGGTTGCAGAAACTGTTGCCGCCCAAGATCAACCGCAATTCCGAAAGCGTCCGCAAAGTGATGCCGGAGGGATTGTGGAGCAAGTGCGAGGCGTGCGAAGCGGTGCTTTACCGGACCGATCTTGAAAACAATCTCAGTGTTTGCCCGAAATGCAATCATCATAACCGGCTGACGGCGCGCGAGCGTCTCGACCTGCTGCTCGACAGCGAAGGGCGGCACGAAATCGGCATGGAAATCATCCCGGTCGACAGCCTGAAATTCCGCGACAGCCGCCGTTATACGGAGCGGCTCGACGCAGCCCAGGCCGAAACCGGCGAAATGGATGCACTGGTCGTAATGCAAGGCAGCGTGCTGGCGATTCCGCTGGTCGCCGCGGCATTTGAGTTCCGGTTTCTCGGCGGCTCGATGGGTGCTGTGGTTGGCGAACGCTTCGTGCGCGGTGTACAGGTCTGTATCGACCAGAAACTGCCGTTCCTGTGCTTCGCGGCGAGCGGCGGCGCGCGCATGCAGGAAGGATTGTTTTCGCTGATGCAAATGGCCAAAACCTGCGCCGCGTTGACGCAGTTGGCGGCGGCGCGCCTGCCGTTTATTTCCGTATTGACCGATCCCACAATGGGCGGCGTATCGGCGAGCTTCGCGATGATCGGAGACGCGGTCATCGCGGAACCGAATGCTCTCATCGGTTTCGCCGGGGCCAGGGTGATCGAGCAAACCGTGCGGCAGACCCTGCCGGAAGGATTTCAGCGCGCCGAATTCCTGCTCGAGCACGGCGCCATCGATCTGATCGTCGATCGCCGGCAAATGCGCGAAAAACTGGCCAATCTGCTTACTTTGATGCTGGGCATGCCGGCCCTCCAGCGCGAGGATTGATGGCGACGAATCTCGAGTCCGGAACGACCGCCCGCGTCGACCAGGGTCTGCCGCGGTCACTGCCGCAATCGCTCGCCGAGTGGCTCGCCTGGCTCGAGCGGATTCATCCGAAAACCATTGCGATGGGTCTGGAGCGCGTCTCGGCCGTCCGTGATGCGCTCGCTCCGGCCGTGCCGCTGGTCCTGTCTTTCCCGGTCATCACGGTGGGCGGAACCAATGGCAAGGGCTCGACCTGCGCGATGCTCGAATCGATACTGACGAGCGCCGGTTACCGGGTCGGCTGCTACAGTTCGCCGCATCTGCTGCACTATAACGAGCGCGTCCGCATCGATCGTCACAATGTCAGCGACGACGCTTTATGCCGGGTGCTGGCCAAGGTCGAAGCGGCGCGCGGCACGATCCCGCTGACCTATTTCGAATTCGGCACGCTGGCTGCGATGCAGCTGTTCATCGAAGCTGGGGTCGACGTTGCCATTCTCGAAGTAGGACTGGGCGGCCGCCTGGATGCGGTTAACGCATTCGACACCGACTGCGCGGTGATCACCAGTATCGACATGGATCATATGGATTATCTCGGCGATACGCGCGAATCGATCGCGTTCGAGAAAGCCGGCATCTTCCGCGCCGATGCCCCGGCGATCTGCGCCGACACCGATCCGCCGCAATCCCTGCTGGATCATGCTATCGGCATAGGCGCACGCCTGATCCGGGCCGGCGTCGATTACAGCTTCAATGGCGACGGCGTCCAGTGGCAATATCGAAGCCAACAAAAACAGCGCTTCAGTTTGCCGTATCCGGCCTTGCGCGGCGCCTGCCAGTTATCCAATGCCGGCGCATCCCTTGCGGCGCTGGACGAACTGCGCGATCGCCTGCCGATCGACATGCGCAACGTGCGCGAAGGACTGCTCACAGTCGATCTTGCCGCGCGCTTTCAGGTTTTGCCCGGCAGGCCCGTGGTTATCCTGGATGTCGCGCACAATCCGCAGGCAGCACAGGCGCTGGCGACCAATCTTGGCAATATGCGGGGATACCGGAAAACAATCGCGGTATTTGCGATGCTCAACGACAAGGACTTGGGCGGCGTGATTCGCGCAGTCCTGCCTTGCATAGATCAGTGGCTGATCGCCGATTTGCGGCAGCCTCGCGGCGCGCAGGCTGAGCGGTTGTCGGACGAACTGATCGAGGCCGGCGTGACCAGCGAAATCTTTCGTTTTACGCAGCCATCCGATGCCTACCAGCGCGCCCTCGAACTCGCTGGCGCCGATGATAGAATTATCGTGTTCGGATCGTTTTACACGGTTGCTGACGTGATGCGCGGCCAAGGCGGAGCCCGGGATATGTCCGCAGTTGTTCAGGCATGACGGCGTGCACGATGCGAGCCGCGCGCCGTTCCCGGTTTTGGCAATCGCTGATAACCTGCTGCCTGCGCGAAATCTTGCCCGACGCCGTTCCTCAACCTCCCAGGCATGGCTAGGCCTGCCCGAATTCGAAAGTGTAAAAGCGCGAAATGGTCAAAGCGATAAACGACGATGAGATCAAATTGCGCAAGCGCGCACGACGCAGGCTGATCGGCGCGGTTGCGCTGGTCCTTCTGGCGATCCTTGTTCTACCCCTGGTGCTTGACCATGAGCCGGCTCCACTTGCGCCCGATGTCGCAGTGATAGCGGATCGGAAAAGCGCGGCTGAAAAAAGCGACTTCAGTTCTAAAGTCATGCCTGTTCCGCCTTCCGGGCCGCCTGCCGAATCGAGCGAAAGCCCCGCTCCGATGCCTGCGCCTGTCCCCGCTGTGGAGAAGCCGGCTGCAGTCTCGGCGCCGAAAAGCAGCGCGCCGGGGCCGGTTGTCTCGCCGGCCGAAAGCGAGCCGATTGAAGGGCGTGAGCCGGAAAAAACCGGATCGCCGCCGCGGCCTGCATCAAGGAAAGAAACCGATACGGCAAAGCTGGACAAAGCGGAAAAATCGACTGAGGAGCCGAAGCCGGCAGCGAGGGCCGCCGATGCCAAGCCGAAGAAAACGTCGCCAGCCGTTGCAGCCAAAGTCCAGCGCAACGATACGTTCGCCATTCAACTCGAGTCATTCGCCAACGCTGCCAATGCCAGGCAGTTGCAGGAAAAATTGGCGGCGAACGGCGTCAAATCGTATACCGAGGTCGTTGAAACCAGGCAGGGCAAGCGTACGCGGGTACGGGTCGGCCCTTTTGCCACACGTGAAGCGGCTGAACAGGCGCTGGGCAAACTGAAGGAGTCGGGATTCTCCGGCATCGTGCGCCCCTGACTGCGTGAATTTCGGGGGATTTCGTTGTCTTATTGCCGGGTTGCCGAATGGTGCGTGTTTCGTGCGTGTTCCGGCGACGATGACTGCGTTTGATTATGTGGTACTGGCGATTGTTGCTTTCTCGGTGCTGATCGGCATCGCACGAGGCTTCGTGAGAGAGATTCTCGCGCTGGCCGGCTGGATCGCAGCATTCTGCGTCGCCCGATCGTTCGCGGTTCCATTCGCACCGCTGATGCCAGCGGATATCGTCAGCGTGTCGCTGCGTTTCTTTGCGAGTTTTGTCGTATTATTCGTGCTCACATTATTGGCCTGCAAATTGATTGCGATCCTGGTTGTGAAACTCGTAAACGACAAAGAAGGCCTGGGTTTGGCCGATCGCGGTTTCGGCGCTGCGTTCGGCATCGCGCGCGGCGGATTGATCGTGATGACAGGCGTGATTATTTCCGGTCTGACCGCGCTGCCGCGTTTCCCGGTCTGGCGCAACGCGATGTTGTCGGCGCCGCTTGAAGTCGCCGCCGCCAGCATCAAGCCCTGGCTGCCCGCCGATCTCGCCAAACGCATTCGCTACGACTAGAAAATATGTGTGGGATTCTCGGCGTGGTCGCAACCACCCCCGCCAATCAGATCATCTACGACGGCCTGATGGTGCTGCAGCACCGTGGGCAGGACGCCGCGGGAATCGTCACGGCCGAAAACGCGCAATTCCATTTGCATAAAGGCAGCGGCATGGTGCGCGACGTGTTCCGCACCCGCGATATGCGCGCGCTGGTCGGCAACATGGGTATCGGGCATGTCCGCTACCCGACTGCCGGTTGCGCCGGCTCGGCCGCCGAAGCACAGCCTTTGTATGTCAATTCGCCTTTCGGCATCGTGCTTGGCCATAACGGCAATCTGACCAATACCGGGGAACTGAAGCGCGAGTTATTTCGACAGGATTTGCGCCACGTCAACACGAATTCGGATTCAGAAGTGCTGCTGAATGTGCTCGCCCACGAGCTGCAGGAGGCGACCACCAATCACAAGCTCGATCCGGCCGCCATTTTTGCGGCGATTTCCGGCGTGCACCGGCGTTGCCGCGGCGCCTATGCCGTGGTGGCGATGATCGCCGGTTATGGATTGCTGGCCTTCCGCGATCCGCACGGCATACGCCCGCTCGTGATCGGCAAAAATGAAACCGCGCGGGGCCGCGAATACATGGTCGCATCGGAAAGCGTGGCGTTCGATACGCTCGGCTTCGCGCTATTGCGCGATGTCGCGCCCGGCGAAGCGGTTTTTATCGATCCGGCGGGCAATTTCTACAGCCGTCAGTGCGCGGCAGTTTCCGCGTGTCATCCCTGTATTTTCGAATACGTCTATCTCGCCAGACCAGACTCGATGCTCGACGGCATCTCCGTGTACGAAACGCGGTTGCGCATGGGCGAGCATCTGGCCGACAAGATACGCGACCAGTACAGCGATCTCGATATCGATGTCGTGATTCCGATCCCCGATTCGAGCCGGCCTTCCGCGATGCAGTTAGCCAACCGGCTTGGCCTGACATATCGCGAAGGCTTCATCAAGAATCGCTACATAGGCCGCACCTTCATCATGCCCGGGCAATCGCTGCGAAGGAAATCGGTGCGGCAGAAACTGAACGCGATCGGCATCGAATTCAAGGACAAGAACGTGCTTCTGGTCGACGACTCGATCGTGCGCGGTACGACCAGCCGCGAGATCGTGCAAATGGCGCGCGAAGCAGGCGCGCGCAAAGTGTATTTTGCGTCGGCCGCGCCGCCGGTGCGGTTCCCGAATGTCTATGGCATCGATATGCCGAGCGCGCAGGAATTGATTGCGAGCGGACGCAGCGATGATGAGATAGCGCTTGAGATCGGCGCCGATAAACTCATCTATCAAGACCTTTCCGCGCTGGTCGAATCGGTCCGCCAGGTGAATCCGAAAATCACCCGCTTCGAGACCTCGTGCTTCGACGGTCGCTACGTGACAGGTGACATCACGCCGGATTATCTGGCACGCTTGCAGGCGCAGCGCGACGACGACGCGCAGACTGACGCCGCCGCGCAACTCGATTTGAATCTGGCCGAAGTGGATTAGCAGTCCGTTGAAATTATCGATGCATTCAATGCAAGGATTGGTTCGCGATTGGATTTTTGGATTAAGAGAACGTCCGGAAGGGGTTTTGGCGGATTGGCGCCGCCGGTTTTGCGTTTGGCGG
>JACDAM010000122.1 GCA_013695435.1 Burkholderiales bacterium
CAACCATGCGCCCTGCGATGCGCTCCTGGCCGCCGCTACTGCTTTGAGCCGTTCTGAAAGCGATCGCCCTGTTTGCCAAGGATCATACAGCGAGTTGACGTTCACCCTCTCCGGCGCCTCGCCCGCCGGCCAGAGTGCGCTGCCCGCCCTTGCAACGATGATCCTGCTGCCGCCGCGTGCCACCCGCTGCGCCTCGTTCCCTGAGCACGACCTGTTACGTGATTCGGCTTTTTCCGTTTCGCGCGAACGGCGGCTTAACGACTTCCGCGCGCAGCAGTTTGCCGCGCACATCGACATCGACGATATCGCCGGGCTTGGCCGTTAGCGGCAGACGCGCGAGTGCGATCGAGCGATTCAAAGTTGGCGCGAAACCGCCGCTTACGACCTCACCCTCGCCGCTGGCAGCATTGACTTTTTGATGGCTGCGCAGCACGCCTTTGTCGAGCAATACGAGGCCCAGCGTCTGAAACACCGGCGCCCTCGATCGCAGTGCGTCCCGCCCGATGAAATCGCGTTCACCATCGAGATGTACGCAACAACCGCAGCCAGCCTCGAATGGCGTAACGGTTTCGTCCATGTCCTGCCCGTACAGCAGCATGCCGGCTTCAAGCCTCAGGGTATCACGTGCGCCAAGGCCGATCGGGGCAGCGCCGGCTGCCACCAGCACTTGCCAGTATGGGCCAGCCTCGCTGGCGGGCGGCATGATTTCGAAGCCATCCTCGCCAGTATAGCCGGTGCGCGCGATCGTCGTGTTTGCGAACCAGGCGACAGTGAACGGTTTGAGCGCGCTGGCGGTACTCGCGAGTCCGGGCAGAGCAGCGCCAAGCCGGGTAGACGCGTTTGGGCCTTGCAGCGCGAGGATGGCAAGATCGCGGCGCGCTTCGATCTGTAGTCGCGGCGTGCGGTGCTGCTCGAGCCAGGCCAGATCCTTGTCGGCGCAGCCGGCATTCACGACCAGCCGAAAGCGATCGGCGAGCGCATAAACGATCAAATCATCGATGATGCCGCCATCCGCATTGAGCAGGCAGGTGTAGAACGCCTTCCCGGGCGTCAGACGATCGATGTCGCTCGCGAGCATGCGGCGCAGAAAGCTGCTCGCAACGCCATCGCGCCGATCCGGCACGTCGATTGCCAGCATATGCGATACGTCGAACACGCCGGCATCGTCGCGCACACGGCGATGCTCGTCGAGTTGCGAGCCGTAGTGCAGCGGCATTTCCCAGCCGCCGAAATCGACCATTTTGGCGCCAGCGGCGCGGTGCAGCGCGGTCAACGGGGTTTGTTTCATAACAAGAGTGGGAGCAGGATCAGCAAACGGGATGGGCAAGGGTCGACTAGCAAACGCGGGAAGTCGCGACCCTTTCACTACTTGCGGTTGCCGTTCGCGCTGTCACGGATAAAGCATGAACAGGCGATATCCGGACGGGTTCAGTTCACCGGTGTCGAGCGTGAGCTTGACGTCGAGATCGCCATTTGGCGGCAGACCCGCGGCGAGGCCGGTGCGCACCGGAAGATATTCGCGCGGCTCGAAAATACGCCGTGCGATCGCCTCGTCGCGGGAATTGGTCAGGGTCAAATCGAGTGCTGGATAGGCGACGGCATAGCGCGCACGGTTGCGCAAGCTCGCCGAGAGTTCGATGCGACCCGGGCGCGCGCTGTCCAGCGACTTCATATCGGACGATTCGATCGTCAGCGTTTCCCAATCGTGCGGCAGCGGCACCGAACAACCGAGCACTTTGCAGAATTGCTGCAGCGGCGGTTTCAGCCCGGGAAACCGCGCGGCGAGATCGGAGCGAAAAACAAAAGCGATCTGACCGAGCAGCATGACCAGCAGGAATAGCGAGCCGCCGAGCCACAACCAGATCGCGCGCGGATCGGTTGCGGCTTCGCTGTGATCGGCGCTGAACGACGGCTCGAAATCGGATCGCAGTGATGGCCGCGTTGCCGCCGCGTAGCCGGCTAGATGCGGGAAGTCGTCCTCGCGGCTGGACGCGTAGGACGGGACAGATGCAGGCCCCTGCCTCTTGCGGGAATCGGCTGCGTCGAGATCCGGCAGTTGATCGAGTTCAGAAAACTCGTCGAGGCCGAATTCGTCGGATGCGGCGGGGGTTTCAGCCTCGCTGGCGGAATTGGTTTCGCGCAGTGCTTCACCGGGACCGCGGGTTTCGTTTTCGGCTGCTGCGGCCATCCTGCCAGTTAGCGCATCCTCCGCCCACGGCTCGTTGGCGCCGCCGGGAATGCTATCCGGGCCGTCGGCGGCTGGCGCTTCATCGTTGTCCTGCACGGTTGAGAGATCGGCGAAGGCATCGAAAACCTCGGCGCAACGACCGCAGCGCACGTCGCCCCGGTGTGCTTGCAATTGCGGCAGCGTGACCTTGAATGTGGTGTCGCAGTTGGGGCAGCGCGTGACAAGGCTCATGCTGCTATTCCGCTTCGTGCGTTGACATGTATCAGGAGCATCACAACTTTTGACCGCTCAAGCAAACCCAGCCTTCCTCCTGCCCTGCCGCGTGCAGCTCGAACCAGGGTTGATAAGCCGCCGCAACCGCGCCGGCTTGATTCGACAGGATGCCCGACAAAACAATTTTTCCGCTTGCGGCAGTTACCTGAGCCAGTAAGGGGGCGAGGGCAATCAAGGGATTGGCCAGAATGTTTGCGACCACCACATCCATCGGCGCCGGAGCTTCGGCTTCCAGGGTCGGCAGGGAAAACCTCGCATCGACCCGATTCTGCACGGCATTATATCGGCTCGCAACCAACGCATTGGGATCGATGTCAATGCCGATCGCGCTTCTCGCGCCGAGCTTCATCGCGGCAATGGCGAGGATGCCTGAACCGCAACCGTAATCGAGCACGGATTCGCCACCGCGCAGATTCTCGTCGAGCCAACGCAGGCAAAGCTGCGTCGTCGGATGTTCGCCGCTGCCGAACGCAAGACCCGGGTCCAGAACCAATGCGACAGGCAGCGAATACCGGGTTTTGTCGAACCCATCGAGGGATGGGGCTTGCCAGTCAGCCTCCAGCCAGCTCGGCACGATCCACAAGCGCTCGGATATCTTTATAGGCTGGAACTGCTCGCGCGAACTCTGCAGCCAATCTCGATCTTCGACTGTATCGGTTTCAATTGAGGTTTTTTCAACGCCAGCCTCGGCGCACGCCCGCGCGACACAGGCAGCAACATCGGCGTCGTCATGGAACAGCGCGTTGACCCTGTTTCGCGGCCAGAAAGTGTCGGGTGCGTCGAACGGCTCGGCATAGAGCAACCGCTCGTCCGCGGTCGCGAAGTCCTGGTCGGCGATATCGACCGACAGCGCACCGTATAGCAGCAAGGCATCCGACAACGTTTCGGCTTGTTCCGCGGAAACGATCAGGGTCACACCGCGCAAAGCCGGCTCCGGACCAGGGCCTGGGTCATTGCGTCTTGTTGTTGGCGAGTTTTTGCTCGAGGTAGTGGATGCTGGTGCCGCCGCGCAGGAATGCCGCATCGAGCATCATTTCCTGATGCAAGGGGATATTGGTGCGTATGCCTTCAATGATGGTTTCGGACAATGCTATGCGCATGCGCGCAATCGCTTGCTCGCGCGTGTCGCCATAGGCAATCAGCTTGCCGATCATCGAATCGTAGTGCGACGGCACCAGATAATTGTTGTAGGCGTGCGAATCGATGCGTATGCCGGGCCCGCCAGGCATGTGATACGACGTGATGCGGCCAGGCGATGGCGTGAATTTGTAAGGATCCTCGGCGTTGATCCGGCACTCGACGGCGTGGCCCTTGAGCACGATATCGCGCTGTTTGAAGGCGAGGCGCTCGCCGGCGGCGATGCGTATCTGGGCTTGCACGATGTCGATGCCGGTGATCATTTCGGTAACCGGGTGTTCGACCTGCAGCCGCGTATTCATCTCGATGAAATAAAACTCGGCTCTCTCGAACAGAAATTCGAAGGTGCCGGCGCCACGGTAATTGATCTTGCGGCAGGCTTCGATGCAGCGTTCCGACATCTTCACGCGCTGGCGTTCGGTCAAAAGCGGCGCCGGAGCTTCCTCAATCAGCTTTTGATGGCGGCGCTGCGTCGAACAATCGCGATCCCCCAGCGAAACGGCATTGCGATGCTCGTCGGCCAGCACCTGGATTTCGATGTGGCGCGGATTTTCGAGAAACTTTTCGATGTAGACGTTGGCATTGCCGAACTCGTTTTGCGCCTCGTTGCGCGTCATGCTGATCGCATTCAGCAGCGCGGCTTCGGTATGCACGACGCGCATGCCGCGCCCGCCGCCGCCCCCGGCGGCCTTGATGATGACCGGATAGCCGATGGTTCGAACCAGCCTGACAATTTCCTCCGGCCCCTCGGGCAGAGCGCCTTCCGTCCCCGGCACGCACGGCACCCCGGCTCGTTTCATCGCCGCTTTGGCGCTGATCTTGTCGCCCATCAGCCGGATCGTTTCCGGTCTTGGTCCGATGAACACGAAGCCGCTTTCTTCGACGCGCTCGGCGAAATCGGCATTCTCGGACAGAAAGCCGTAACCGGGATGAATTGCCTCCGCGTCGGTGACCTCGGCCGCGCTGATGATCGCCGGGACGTGCAGGTAGCTGAGACTGGGTGCGGCCGGGCCGATACAGACAGATTCATCGGCCAGCCTGACGTACTTGGCTTCGGCATCGGCTTCGGAATGAACGACGACAGTCTTGATGCCGAGTTCGCGGCAGGCGCGCTGGATGCGCAGCGCAATTTCGCCGCGATTCGCGATCAGGATTTTTTCGAACACGTCAGGAAAAGTAGAATAAGCGCAACGAACGGCAGCCGACGACCGGCGCGGGCATCCTGCGCCGACCGGCTACTCACCGATCAGAAAAAGCGGCTCGCCATATTCGACCGGTTGCCCGCTTTCGACGAAGATGGCTTTGATGACGCCGCTTTGGTCGGCTTCGATTTCGTTCAGAAGCTTCATTGCTTCGATGATGCAGAGGGTATCGCCGGCGGCAACGGTCTGGCCGACCTCGACAAATGGTTTTGCGCCCGGCGCCGACGCCAGGTAGAAGGTGCCGACCATCGGCGATTTCAACAGATGCCCTTCCGGTGCGGTCGCCGCCGCCTCGCCCGGCGGAGCCGAGGCGCCTAAGCTCGCCGCCGTGGCGGCGTGCGGCGCCGAAACTATGGGGGCTTGCAAAGGCAGCGATTGCTGGATCGGCACGTGCCCCTGCGTCGTCGCGCCGACGCGGCTGATGCGGACTTTCTCTTCGCCCTCGGTAATTTCAAGTTCGGCGATTCCCGATTCTTCCACCAGATCGATCAGCTTTTTCAGCTTGCGCAAGTCCATGTCAGCTTTTCAATCGTTCTATCGCGAAAGTCAGCGCCAGCTCATAGCCGCTCGCGCCCAAGCCGCTGATCACGCCGACGGCAAGGTCGGAAAAAAAGGATTTACGGCGGAAGGGTTCGCGCGCAAATACGTTTGACAGGTGCACTTCGATAAAAGGGATGCGCACGGCCGCCAGCGCATCGCGCAAAGCAATGCTCGTGTGCGAAAGGGCAGCCGGATTGATCAGGATAAAGCCGATCTGTTCCGAACGGGCCTGCTGCACGCGATCGATCAGTGCGGATTCTGAATTGCTCTGAAAAGTGGCGAGTTCTGCGCCGCCCGCCGCAGCCAGATTGACAAGGCGCTGATCGATCGCGGCCAGTGTGAGTTGCCCATAGAGTTCAGGCTCGCGGCTTCCCAGCAGATTGAGGTTGGGGCCATGTAAGACCAGGATTGCCGGCTTGGCAGAAGCCGGCGGGGCAGATGGCGGCTCGGGAGGCATCCTGCCAGTTTGCCGGAATTGGCTGCTAGTTGTCTAGTTTTAGCAGCTTTTGCCAGAATTTAGCCATTAATCAGAGCGCTTCAAAAAAGCGCTTTGATGATCCTCTCCAGCTTGGCTTCGGTGAGGCCGCCGAGCTCGGTCGCAACGACTTGGCCGGCGCGGTTCATGATCAGGGTATAGGGCAAGGCGCCCAACCTGTTGCCGGCTTTCCGCGACAAGTCGATGGCGTCGGCTTCGCCGATCAAGACCGGATAATTGACGCCGTTCTGATCGGCGAAAGTCTCGACCTTGTCTTTCTGGTCGATTGCGATGCCGACGAACTGCAAGCCCTGCTTGCCATATTTGTTTTGCAGTTTGACGAACTCGGGAATCTCTTCCAGGCAAGGCGGGCACCATGTCGCCCAGAAATTGATGACGAGCACCTTGCCCCGCCATTGCTCGATTTTTTGCTGGTTGCCGTTCAGATCGGGAAGCGTCGCCGCGAATATCGGCGCTGACGACGGTTGCCCCGATCCGGATGTGGACGAAGACGGCTGACTGCCGCGCCACGTCGCCGCGAAATAGCCCGCGGCCGCGGCGACAATCGCCACAAGCAAGATCAGCCATGCTGCCCGCGTTCTGGTCATTGCCGCGTCGAAACGCTCTGAGCCTGCAAAGCCGTGTTGACGGACGCGAGGAATTTATCCGCGGGCTGGTAGCCGATCACGCGGCCGTGCCCGACCTCCGCCCCCTGCGTGTCGAAGAAAATAATACCGGGCGGTCCGAACAGACCGAAACGCTTCAGGAGCGCCTTGTCATCGGCGTTGTTGGCCGTGACATCGGCCTGCAGCAGAATGACGTCCTTGAGCCGTGCCTGAACGCGTTCGTTACTGAACGTGAAGCGTTCCATTTCCTTGCACGACACGCACCAATCGGCATAGAAATCGAGCATCACGGGCTTGCCGCCGGCGGCGACTATACGCTGGTCCAGTTCGGCTACGGTTTTAATTCTGTCGAAAGCCAAATGCGACGCCGGCGTCGCATTTGCACCACCCCCAGCGCGCAGCCCCGCGAGCGGTTGCAGCACGTCGCGCCCGCCGCTCATGGCCCCGACCAGAATCGCCACGCCGACCAGAAGCGCAATCACGCCGACGCCTTTCCACAACTTCCTGAAATCGGAAACGCCGGGCGGCAAGGGATCGATTGCGTGCAGATAAATCGCCGAAATGATCAACAGCGCGGCCCACAGCAGCATGTGGACCAGCGGTGAAATGACCGGTGAAATCAGCCAGATCGCGACGCCCAGCAGCAGCACGCCGAAAAATCGCTTGACCGCTTCCATCCAGGCCCCGGCTTTTGGCAGCAAGGCGCCGGCCGACGTGCCGATCACGAGCAGCGGCAAACCCATGCCGAGCGCCATCGCGAACAATGCCGTGCCGCCGAATACGACATCGCGCGTTTGACTGATATAGAGCAAAGCCCCGGCCAGCGGCGCGGCAACGCACGGGCCGACGATAATCGCCGACAACACACCCATTGCGAAAACGCCGGCGAGATGACCACCCTGCATGCGGTTTGCCCGCTCGGATAACCTGCTCTGCAGCGAGGCTGGCAGTTGCAACTCGTAGAAACCGAACATCGAAAACGCCAGCAGCACAAAAACCGCGGCAAACGTTCCGAGCACCCACGGATTCTGCAACGCGGCCGATAGCAGCGCGCCCGACAAACCGGCCGCGACCCCGGCCAGCGCATAGGTGATGGCCATACCGAGGACGTAGGCGAGCGAGAGGCCGAACGCGCGCGTCCTGGTCAAGGTTTGCCCCTGGCCTACGATGATGCCGGACAGGATCGGGATCATCGGGAACACACACGGCGTCAGAGCGAGCAACAGGCCGAAACCGAAAAAGCTGGCGAGGATCACCCACAAGCTGCCGCCTTCCAGCAGCGCCGCGATACGTGCATCCTCGGATTCCGGCGCTGTCACGGGAGAGGTTTGCGGCGAACTCGGTCCCGATACAGCGCCGGCATCTCCACCAACCCCAGCCCCAGCCGCCACCGCCATGGCCAAGGTGAAATTCTTGATTTCCGGCGGGTAGCACAGCCCCTTGTCGCTGCATCCCTGATAGGTCGCTTCGAGTTGCAACGGGCCGCTCGCTGTCGCGCCTCGCTGCAGCGAGATTACGGCTTGAAACGGACGGTGATAAACCTCGGTGTCGCCGAAATTCGGATCGGCTTTCATTTCCCCGGCCGGCAGCGCGATCTTGGCGATTTGCACGCCGGCCGATTCGGGCAAACTGAAGCCGATTTTGTCGCGGTACAAATAATAGGTGTCGGCCGGCTTGAAATTCGCGATCAGTGTATTCGCGTCCCTGACCTCGATGTCCAGCCTGAAAGCCTGGTCTGGGGGCAGAAATTCATCTTCGCCGACGTTGCTCGTGCTGGCAGGCGGACTGGCATTTCGCAATGCCGCGACGATGTTGCCGGCGCCGATACCGCTGTTCCGGGCATCGGATGCGCTGGTCGAAGCTGCTGCAAGCTTCAGCTCGGCTTTCTGTTCGTGCGGGATATAACAGACGCCGACATCGGCGCAACCTTGTGAAAAGGATTTCAGCGTAAATTGCGGGGGCGCCGACGCTGCGTCGAATGGCAGCCTTATCTTCAGTTCATCCCGAAAAGTTTCGACGCGGCCGAAGAACTCGTCATCCTTGATCTCGCCCGCCGGAAATTGAGCCTTGCCCAGAGCCACGGCCGGTTCCGCACTGAAGCGGAATTTGTCGCGATACAGGTAATAGCCGGGGGCGATGCGGTAATTCAGCTCGATCGCGCCGGGATCGACGATGCGCGCCGAAAACCGGAAAGCCCGGTCTGGTTCCAGTAAATCGGGCTCGGCTGCGTGTGGGAACAGCGGAAACAGGCACAGCAGAACAAGGACCAATCGTTGCGACAGCATGCTTATCCTTTGACCGCGCCTTTGACCACGAAACCCGGCATTCATGATATCGGACGCGAGAATTTGAAACTCCGGGGCTGACCCGCATCTAACGTTAGTCAGGCGCAAGCCGTGCGGTTTGGGCGGCAATCCAGGCCAGGTAGGGCTGCGACCCGGCGCTGATACGGACAGCGACAATTTCCGGGAGTTCGTAGGGGTGATTCGCCCGCACCGCGGCCTCCACCTCCGGATAGCGCGCCGAAGTCGTCTTGATCAGAACCGGAGTTTCGTGCGCCGTTTCGATTTGCGCCTGCCAGCGGTAAACCGATGAACACTCGCCCAGCACATTGACACACGCCGCGAGTTGTTCCCCGATCAGGTGCTGCGCGAGCTTCAATGCGCTGTCGCGATCGGGGAAGGTCGTCATCACCAGAATTGCATCCATTGGAGAGTGAATAATGCCGGGTTATCTGATCGCAGCTATTTTACTGGGTTTCCCGCTGCTCGAATTGCTCTTGCTGATACTCGTCAGCGGCGCTATCGGCGGCTGGGTATTTGCGCTGCTGATCGCAAGTGCTGCGATCGGCTGGCTGCTGATCAAGGAAGAGCGCAGCGTTTTCATGGCGCGCATGGAAGCGGCCCGGAACTCAAGCACCTCTGTGGTTACCGCGATCAAAGCCAGCGGCCGCAAGGTCATCGCCGGCATTTTGCTGATCATCCCGGGGCTCATTACCGACGTTGCGGCTCTGGCGTTGCTGTTATGGCCGGCCAGAAAGACGACCTCGCCAGGTGGCGGCTTTGAATTCAGCATGTCCAGCAAGCCAGAAAGCGGGCGCCCCGCACCGGCCAAGGTGGAGGTTTTTATCGAGCCCGCGGACGGCAAGACGCTGGAGGGAGATTTCAAGCGGGTCGACTGAAATCGGGCTGAAGCTCGGTGTGACGGTCATGACGAATCGATGGCATTTGCTGGAATCGCCGCGAGACCCTCGGCAACCGCCGGATACAGAAGCCTGGCGCGCAGTTCGCGTTTCATGCGCGCGTTGCACAAGCGGCGGGATTCGCTCATGAAGGAGAGCAGGCCTGGCGGCAGCGCAAGAGCCGCCGCTGCGCGCGGAATCCTGCAAGGTCGCGCCAACCCGAAGCGGTCGGCGACGAGATCGAAGTAATCCCCCGTTTTCAGTTCGCTGTCGTCGCTGGCGTTATAGATGCGGCCGGGTTTGCCATATTGGATCGCCGCGACGACGATGCGGGCCAGGTCGTCGGCATGGATATGGTTGCTGTAAACATCGTCTGCGCCGATCAGCGACGGCGTTCGCGCTTGCAAACGCGCAATCGGCAGACGTCCGGCAGCGTAAATGCCGGGCACCCGCAGTATGCTGACGGCAACCCCTGATTCCCGTCCCCACTTGCGCAGCCTGCGCTCGCCATCTGCGCGGCGGTGCGCGCGCGCGGTTTTGGGCGCGATCGCTCGTGTTTCAGCTACATACGCGCCACCGCAATCCCCATACACGCCGCTGGTGCTGATGTAGACAAGGCAGCGTGGTAGACTTTTGCCTTTCGCCAGGTTGGCAAGCAGGCCTGCCGTGCGAACGTCGCACAGTTCGGGGCCGACGCAGTCCGCAGCAATAGGATCGGCGCGCGGCGGAGCGAAGTGCAGGACGACATCGGCAACCCCGGCAAGCCGCCGCAGCGTCGCAGGGCGATCGAGATCCCCGGGAATCGGGATGATTCCGCGAGCGCGCAGTAAAGCAGCCCGCGCCGCGTCATGCAGCAGCCCGAATAAACGATAGCGGCCGTGCAACAGTGCCGCAGCGCGCAGTCCGATATCGCCGCAGCCTACAATCAGCAGCCGTTGCATTCCTGATTCACAGCAGGTAATCGGCCCTACGCGTAGCGGCCATTTCGACATGTCATTTCAAATCACCATTCAGCCCAGCGGGCATGTTTTCAGGGCCGAGCCCGACGAAACCATTCTCGACGCCGCACTGCGCGAAGGCGTCGTGCTACCTTACGGCTGCCGCAACGGCGCGTGCGGCAGTTGCAAAGGTAAGCTCCTCGAAGGCGCTGTGAGCTACATCCGGAATTACCAGCAGTCGGCGTTGAGCGAAGCCGAGAAACAGATCGGCATGGCGCTATTCTGCTCGGCGCGGCCGCAATCGGATCTCGTCCTCGAATCGCGCGAGATCAACGCGGTGCGCGATATCCCGATCAAGATGCTGCCGTGCCGCGTGCAGAAGCTCGATTTGCTCGCGCACGACGTCATGGCGATTTACCTGAAGCTGCCGGCCGCCGAGCGCCTGCAATTTCTCGCCGGCCAATATATCGACATTCTGAAGGACGGCAAGCGCCGCAGCTTCTCGATGGCCAACGCGCCGCACGACGACGAATTCTTGCAACTGCACGTGCGCAACATCATCGGCGGCGCGTTTACCGAATACGTGTTCAACAAAATGAAAGTGCGCGACATTCTGCGCTTAGAAGGGCCGTTCGGGACTTTTTTCCTGCGCGAGGACAGCGACAAGCCTATCGTCCTGGTCGGCAGCGGCACCGGGTTTGCCCCGATCAAGGCGATCATCGAGCACGCGTTCCATGTCGGCACCACCCGCCCCATGGTCATGTATTGGGGAGCGCGCACGCGCGCGGATTTGTACTCCCCCGAACTGCCTGAGCAGTGGCGGGCGCAGCATGCGAATTTTCGTTATGTGCCGGTGCTGTCGGAAGCGCTGCCCGCCGACAATTGGCGCGGCCGCACCGGATTGGTGCACCAAGCCGTGCTCGACGATTTCAGCGATCTCTCGGCGTACCAGGTCTACGCCTGCGGCGCGCCGGTCATGGTCGAAGCCGCGCATCGCGATTTCACGGCATCGCGCGGCTTGGCGGATGACGAATTCTTTTCCGACGCATTTACCTTTGCAGCGCCGGCGCCGGCAATCCTTCCTTAAGAAAGAGCCTGCAATTCTTGGCGCATCCGCTTGCTCTGCCCGGCAATGCTATGGCTCTACCCCGATTATTACGAGCGGAACGCCCGGCACGCCTCGCCCTTGCCGAACGTTACAGCGCGCTTTTTCTCCGTCCACCCGTCACATTGCGCAACTGATTCAGCACCATATCGACACTCTTCTGGTAGTGCTTGCGCGACTCTTCGGATTGCCCGAGCCGTTCCTGCAATTGCGCCAGCGCAAGGTGCGCGGAATGGCTAGGCGCGAGGGCAAGGCTCGCTTCCAGATAGCTCTGCGCTTTGCCCCATAGTTCCTGATGCGCGCACAGCTTGCCGAGCGTGAGCAGCAGCGCTGCGTCGGATTCGTGCGATTTCAGCCATTTTTCGGCGCGATCGATCTGGCGGACGACATCGTTGCCGAGGCACGACGCATACAGCGCGACAAGCTCCGAATCCCACTGGCTTTCCAGACTCTGCTCGATGATCTGATGCGCCGTGGTGTTGTCGCCGAGCAGCATGAAGCATTGCGCGGCGGCGGCGGCTGTCTTGTTGTCCTTGCGATCGCGCGTCGGGATTTTTTGCCAGCACAGGTCGAGCGTCGCCGGATCGACGGCCTTCTGCTTCAGATTTTCCGAATAGGCCTGGCGCTTCAACTGTTCGAGCTGGCTCGCGTCGAACACCTTGCGCTTGTCGAGCTGCGCGATCAACGCGATGACTTCGTCCCAGTTTTTCGCCTGCTGCTGCGCTTTGAGTTCGAGGCGCAGCGCCGCGGTGTGCTTGTTCCGCAACTGCGCGAGCACGCGCAAAGCGTCCTCGGCGCGGCGGTCTTCGAGCAGCAATTCGGCCTGCGCCATCAGGCGGATATCGCTGTCGTCGGGGGCGCGGGTTTCGGCTTCGGCAATGTAGCCGTCGCGCTTGCTGTAGCCGCCCATTTCGTGCGCCGAGCGCGCCGCGACGATGGCATTCAGGCCTGGCGATTCGCCGAGCTTCATCGCGTTCGACGCGGCTTTTTCAGCTTTTGCGTAGCGTCCCTCGAAGAACGCGCGGATGCCGGCGAGCGTCGCGCCGCGCGCTTTTTCGCGCCGCCGTTGACGCCGAAAATCGCGCACGCGCGATGGCAGATTGATCGTACCCGAGACGATGCTGAGAATGGCGTAGACGACAAAAAAACCGGCCAGCGCGAGTACGATCGCAAGATTCAGCGAAAGCTCGATGCGGTACGGCGGAAATGCGATCAGCATGTAGCCGGTGTTGTAGCGCGTCAGCAAGGTCAAGCCAACCGCAAGCGCGAACAGGCCGACTATCCAGAACAACGCCTTCATTGCGCCGGATCGCGCGCCAGCGTGTAATTGCGCACGGCTTCCAGGCTTTCGGAAATCGCGGGCAGTTCGATCGCGATGTCGGCTTCCAATAACTGAGCGATGCCGGCAAGCGCATTGCTGACAGCTTTATCACCGGGATCGAAATAACGCGTCAGCCAGCCGCTTGCGGCCTTGAGATCGGCTTCGAAGCTGACTTCATCGCGAGCAAGCAGTGCAAGCCGCGCGCTTAGCAGCCGCAGCCGCAGGTTTTCACGCAGAAAAAAGGCTTCGTTCGGCGACAGCAGCGGCGGCAGCGGCTGGTCGACGCGCTCGATGCGGACGAGCTGTTTGAATTCGTTCCAGGCGCCGCGCAATACCTGCATCACGCGGTTCTGCACGTTTTCGATGCCCCTTGTGGGAGCGTCATTGCCGCCGGCCTGGCTCGATTCCGGCAGCCGCGCTTCCTGCGCCAGCGGCAAGCCATCGACTGCCGCGGCCAGATTATCGAGCCGCACGCTGATGCCAACGACGTCGGGATAGGGCGCCGCTTTCAGATTCTCGATGTCGCGATCGATGACTTTGCGCAGCGGCGCAAGGTGCGGCTGATCCATGCGCTGCAAACGGCTGTCGGCGGCCTGCAGCGCCAGCAACGCCGCTTTCACGTTGCCGGCGAGCTGCAATTGCTGGCTTGCAATCAGCAATATCTGCTCGACTTCGGCGAGCGTCCAGTCGTCGCGATTGCGCGACAACTCCTGGTACAGGGCTTCCAGCGCAACCTGCTGATTCTGCGATTCCGCGAGTTTGCTTTCGATGAGGCCGAGCTTGGTTTCGGCCGAGCGCGCCGATTCGCGCGATTGATCGGCAATCAACCGCGCCTCGGTGCTCGCGCTGTCGGACTGCGCTAATCGCCTGCTCAGTTCCTGGGTCAGCACGTTGGCTTGATTGCGGCCGTCGAACCACAGCCAGACTGCCAGCGCCAGTGCGCCGAGCGAGACTAGCAATGCAAGCAGGCTAAGCGCCTTCGCTACGTGGTTCCCCGGCTTCGGGTCGGGCGGGGGCGAAACAGATGCGGCAATCGGCGGCGGTGTCGCCTCAGGCGCAGCGGTTTGCGACGCGTCAGGTGAAACGAGGGCAGGATCGGCTTGTTCCATGCGGATCGGCAATGAAGCGGGCGGGGAGGGCTTTAAGCGGGCATTATAAACGGCTATCCGCGCAATCTCGAAGCTCGCTCACGCAATAGCCCACTCGACCAGTCCGCGCAGCAATCCCTCGTCGCCCGGGCCGGTCAGCACGACTGACCGCAGCCCGCTTTCGAGCGCGGCCTCGGCGATGCGCGGATGCGGTACGAAAACACGCGTTGTCGCAAGCCGTGCTCGGCCCTCATCGCCGAGCATTTCGAGCAGATTGCGCAGCCCCTCGCTGCTGGTCACGGTGATCGCATGCAAACCATCGTTGCGCCAGGCATCGAACAAGAGCGCGGGGTCGGCTGCGGGTTTGGCGCGCCGGTAGCACTCGGCAAATTCGACCGCGGCGCCGCGCCGCGTCAGTGTTTGGCCGAGCACATCGCGCCCGCCCTCTCCGCGAAAAATGATGACGCGCAGACCGGCGACCTTCTGGAGTTCGGGCAACGCCAGCAGCGCTTCGCTATCCGCGGCCGTTTCCGGGGCGATCACATGGTCGATGCCCAGGCGCCGCAGCTCGCGCGCCGTCCCTGATCCGACCGCGGCAAATCGCAAACTGGCAGCCGGAGGCGTGATCATCGGCATCGCCTGGCTGACTGCGGTCGGGCTGATAAAGACAGCGACATCGAACGCGGAAAGTCGCGCCAGCAGCGCGGTCAGCCGCTTTTGCTGCGCCGGTTCGGCGAGCGGCAGAATTTCGATGACGGGAAAAAGGATCGCGTGACCGCCGGCTTGCTCGATCAGCGCCGCGAGGCGTCCGGCTTGTGCGAGCGGGCGGGTAACGACCACGCGGATTCCGGCTAACGGGCCGGTCGGAGTCGGCGAGGATTGCGTCAATGGCTCAGTGCGTCGCAAAGGCTCAATATGGCGTCGGCGCCTTGCGCGCGCAGGCACCGCGCCAGATCAGCACCCACGGTTTCCGGATCGCTGGCGGCGCCCTCGGAATCGGCGCGCAGCAGTTTGCCGCCATCCGGGCTTGCCACGAAACCGGACATCGCGATGCGATCTTCGTGCAGCACGGCATAAGCGCCGAGCGGGACCTGGCAATTGCCGGCGAGCGCACGGCTCATTGCGCGCTCGGCGCGCACGCAAAGCGAGCTGGGCAGGTGATTCAGCGGCTGCACCAAGGTGACGAGATCGTTGCGTTCCGCCAGACATTCGATGCCGAGCGCGCCCTGCCCGACTGCGGGCAGACTTTCTTCTATCGACAGCAAGCTGCCAATGCGCGCACCGAGCCCGAGCCGCGCAAGGCCCGCGGCAGCCAGAATGATGGCTGCATACTGGCCATCATCGAGTTTGCGCAGACGCGTCAACACGTTGCCGCGCAGCGGCTCGACCATCAGCGATGGATGGCGCGCGCGCACCTGGCTTGCCCGGCGCAGACTCGACGTGCCGACACAGCCGCCCGCCGGCAGCTCGCCCAGATTCTGGTAACGATTCGAAATGAAAGCGTCGCGCGCATCCTCCCGCTGCATGATTGCCGCCATTGCGAATCCTGGCGGCAAATCCATCGGCACGTCTTTCATCGAATGCACGGCGATGTCGGCTGTGCCGGCCGTCATTGCTTCTTCCAGTTCCTTGACGAACAGCCCTTTTCCACCAATCGCCGACAACGGGGTCTGAAGCTGCCGATCGCCCTGAGTGGTCATCGGCATCAGCGAGACATTCAGCCGTGGATAGAGGTTTTTGATCTGATCCTGGACGAAACGCGCCTGCCAAAGCGCAAGTTCGCTGGCGCGTGTCGCAATGACGATGGAATCTGGATCGGACAAATCTGGCGGCAGATGATGATCGGGCTCGGCGATGAAGCGTTCGACATGACAGCGGGACTGACCGCGCGCCACCCGGACGAGACGAAAACGCGGTTGCGACGAAAAACGCGATTTTAACATGCGCACCATCCGCACCCCCCTGTAAGTTCGTATACTCTTTGGCGACCAAGAGCGTACTTGCGCCCGTCGCAGGCGGGGCGCGGGGAGATGTCGTTTTTATTCAAATGTGCTATATCTTGAGTACCGGCCGCAACCGTCCGGTACTCATATACCAATAGGAGATCTACATGAGCGCAGTCAGAAAGCTTTCGGGTGTCACCATGGCCATCGCGGCCGCCGCTGTTTTTGCTGCGACCGGATGTGCGCATACCCCGGCCTCCACCACCGCGTCCGCAAAAGGCGCTTGTATGGGTGTTAACGCGTGCAAAGGCACCGGCGCGTGCAAAACCGCTCACAACGCGTGCAAAGGCCAAAATGCGTGCAAAGGGCAGGGCTTTATGTCGATGTCGGAAGGTGATTGCAAGACGGCGGGCGGCAAGTTCATCCTCGACCCGACTAAAGGCTAAGCTGTTTGTTCAGACTTTTTTAGACTAGACATCAAACCCCATCTGCGGTCGCAGATGGGGTTTGTGTTGAGCGCTTTCTTACTTGGCGCTTTCTTGACGCTGCTTTTCTACCTGCCGAATTCCTTGACGACGTGCTGCTGGCGCCGGCTCATCGGCAATCTCTCCGGCAATTCTTTCAGCAGGACAGTCCAACGCGGCTCGCCGCCCTCGTCGGCGACTTTCTCAAAGCCGGCGATATGATTTTTCGCCACCAGACAACTGCGGTGGATGCGGACAAAGCGACCGCCGTACTCCTGCTCGAGACGGGTCAGCGATTCTTCCAGCAGGTATTCACGCGCAAGCGTACGTATGGTCACGTATTTCAGCTCGGCTTTCAGGTAGACGATATCGCTGATCGGGATCAGATGAATTTTGCCGCGCTCGTGCACGCTCAGATGCGAGCGCGGCTCAGGCGCCAGCTCACGCAAAACTTCGAGCGACACCGGCGCCATCGATCTGGCGCGCAGCAGCGCGTCGAGCAGACGTGATGCGCGTATCGGCTTCAGCAGATAATCGACCGCGTGCAACTCGAATGCCTGAACGGCGAAGTCGTCGTAAGCGGTGATGAAAATGACCGCCGGCGGCGCCGGCAGTTTTTGCAGGTGCTGGGCTACTTCGATGCCGTCGATCTCCGGCATGCGAATATCGAGCAGCACCAGATCGACCGCGGTGGTTCCCAGCAAATCCAGCGCAACGCGTCCGTTGGCTGCTTCGCCGACGATTTCGGTTGGCTGCTGCGACGCGCAGTCGAGGAGCAGATCGCGCAGGCGGTTGCGCGCCGGCGTCTCGTCATCGACCAGCATGATTTTCAGCGGTTCTGCAATCGTCGAAGTCGAACTCAAGCGGTTTCCCTCAGGTACGGAATCGTGATGTGAACCTGGAAGCTGTTGTCGCCGATCGCGGTCTTCAGGCTGCCTTCGGCATCGAAATGCAAGGCCAGCCGTTCGCGAACGTTCTCCAACGCCATCTTGTTGCCGGTATGGTGACCGCCCTGCTTGTCATAAGGATTGCGCAGCACCGCGTGCACCTGGTTGCGATTCATGTAGATGTCGATGCTGATCACGCCGGGCGCTATGGCCGGCTCGATGCCATGATAAACCGCATTTTCGATCAGCGGCTGCAGCACCAGCGGCGGGATCAGCGCGTCTTGCGGCATATTGTCGATGCGCCAATCGATTTGCAGGCGCTCGCCGAGGCGCAACTGCTCGAGATTCAGATACTGTCGACATAACGCGACCTCGCGCGCCAGGGTCGACAACTGCCGGTTATCAGCCATGATGACGCGGAACAGGTCGGCCATATCTTGCAGAGCAACCTCGGCGCGTTTCGGATCGGCGCGCACCAGACTCAGCACTGCATTGATGCTGTTGAACAGGAAATGCGGCCGGATGCGAGCGTGCAACGCCTGTAACCGCGCCTCCGACAATGCCGGCGACAGCGCGCGGCTGCGCAGATTGAAGTAGAACAGCAGCGCCGTCGATATCGTCAGCGCAAAAAACAGATTGCGGATCAGATTGCCGCCGCCATACAAATCCCGCCCCAGGCCATAAACCAGCGTCGTCAAGGCGAGCTCCAGGCCGAGCACCATGAGCGCGCCGGGCAAATACGGCAGACGCCGCAGCCAGGTATTGGCAAGGCCGAGCGCCACGAGACTCGCAATCAACACCGGCTGCACCAGTGCGGAGATGGCGATCAGTTCCTGCCAGGCGCTCCGCAAACCCGAGGTTCTGAGCACGGCGGCGATCACGCTGACGCCGATGACGATCAGCAAAATCCGCAGCAAAATCCCGAGGTTGCGGAAGTTCGGCAAGGCGTCCGGGTATGCGTTTTGATTTATACTGGCCATGCTGAATGATTCTGAACAGGCGCCTCCCGTTATGCAAGAGAAGCACGATCCCGCGCTGCCCGGCTTGTGGTCGGAACGTTTCGACGAGCCGGTAGCCGAGCGCGTCGCGCGCTTCACGGCTTCGGTCACGTTCGATAAAAGGCTCGCGCCGTTCGACATTCGCGCTTCGCTCGCCCACGCGCGCATGCTCAATGCCATCGGCATTGTAAGCGCATCAGAGCTTGCCGCGATCGAACACGGCATGCGGCAGATCGAAAGCGAGATCGAACGAGGCGAATTCGCGTGGTCGATCGCCGATGAAGACGTGCACCTGAATATCGAAAAACGCCTGACGGCGCTGATCGGCGACGCCGGGAAAAAACTGCATACCGCCCGTTCGCGCAACGACCAGGTTGCGACCGACATCCGGCTTTATCTGCGCGCCGCAACGGACGACATCCGTGCGCTGATCTCGGCCTTGCAATCAAGGTTGCTCGATCTCGCCGAGCGCCATGTCGATGTCATCATGCCCGGCTTCACTCATTTGCAAGTCGCGCAGCCAGTCAGCTTCGGGCACCATCTGCTTGCCTATTTCGAAATGTTGCAACGGGACAACGAGCGCCTGAGCGACTGCCGCAAGCGCGTCAATCAGTTGCCTCTAGGCGCTGCGGCGCTGGCCGGGACGAGCTATCCGATCGATCGCTCGCGCGTCGCCAAGGAACTCGGTTTCGACGGTGTTTGCGAGAATTCGCTGGACGCCGTTTCCGACCGCGACTTCGCAATCGAGTTTTGCGCGTGCGCGGCGCTGCTGATGACGCATCTGTCGCGATTCTCCGAGGAACTGATCCTGTGGATGAATCCGCGCTTCGGCTTCATCGATCTGGCCGACCGCTACTGCACCGGGTCGAGCATCATGCCGCAGAAAAAAAATCCCGACGTGCCGGAACTGGTGCGCGGCAAGACCGGCCGCGTCAACGGCCATCTGATTGCGCTGCTGACCTTGATGAAGGCGCAGCCGCTCGCCTACAACAAGGATAATCAGGAAGACAAGGAACCGTTGTTCGATACCGTCGATACGTTGACCGCGACGCTCTCCGTGTTTGCCGATATGTTGTCGGGTTTACGTGTGAACGCGGATGCGATGCGCTCAGCGGCGCGGGAAGGTTATGCCACCGCGACCGATCTCGCCGATTATCTGGTCAGGAAAGGTTTGCCGTTTCGCGATGCTCATGCCGCAGTGGCCAAGGCGGTCCGCGTCGCGGCCGCCGGCCGCCTCGATCTGAGCGAATTGCCGCTGAACCAGCTTCAGCAATTCTCGCCGTTGATCGAAGACGACGTCTACGCCGTGCTGACCCTGGAAGGCTCGGTGACGAGCCGCGACCATATCGGCGGCACCGCGCCGAACCGGGTCCGCGCCGCGATCGTCAAGGCTCGCGCCACGCTCATCGCGAAGGCCTGACGCTTCTCCGTTTGTAATGAGCCCTTCGGCTTTGCTCAGGACAGGCTCCTCCATGCCGGTTTGGGATGACATCTCTTCGGCCATCAGCGCGGCGACGGGCGCCTCTTTCGCGATTCAATCCAGAGCCGGCATTGCCGGCGGCTGCATCAACGCCGCTTACCGCATCGATGGCTGCGGGCAGAGTTACTTCGTCAAGCTGAACGATGCGGCGAAAGCCGCGATGTTCGAAGCCGAGGCCGCCGGCCTGTCCGAAATCGCGCGAACCCGGACACTGCGCGTGCCGCATCCCATATGCCAGGGCGTGAACGCCGGGCAGGCATGGCTGGTCCTGGAATATATCGAGCTCAACAGAAATAATGCCAGCAAAGGCAATGCCGCAAGCATGCGCGAGCTCGGCGCCGGCCTCGCCCGCATGCACGAATCCGCTGCGCCACGCTTCGGCTGGCATCGCGATAATACGATAGGCGCGACGCCGCAAATCAACACGCAAAACGCCGACTGGATGACATTCTGGCGCGATCACCGGCTCGGCTATCAATTGCGCTTGGCGGCCGCCAATGGGCACGGCGGACGCCTGCAGAAAAGCGGCGAACGTTTGCTGGCCGGCATGAACGCGTTATTGGCAAGCCATCAGCCGCGGCCAAGCTTGCTGCACGGCGATCTGTGGGGTGGCAACATCGGCTTCGCCAGCGATGGACAACCGCTGGTATTCGACCCGGCCGTATACTACGGCGATCGCGAGGCCGACCTCGCGATGACCGAATTATTCGGCGGCTTCAGCACAGATTTCCATGCCGCCTACCGCGACCGCGCGTCGGTCGACGCCGGCTACGCGGTTCGCAAAACCTTGTACAACCTGTACCACGTACTCAATCACCTGAATCTGTTCGGCGGCAGCTATCTCGCGCAGGCGCAAAACATGATCGCCCAATTGTTGGCTGAAAAGGGGTAAAAATAGGCTGCTGTTCGACAATTTCCATGCGCCGCTCGATGCGCTTCGAGCGAAAACTTCACCAGCCTTGCGAAAGGCACGCTTTTGCTTCCATGCCATTGAGCACTCTACTGCACGATTCCCAATCAATCTTGCTCACCTTGTGATATCGCAGCTGGAAAGGATGCCGGCGCGGGACGGCGTCGATAGTTTTGAGCGCCCGCTCAATGTTACCCAGCGCCACGTGTACCCAGATATCCTCCAAAATATCCGGCAGCTGGCCAAATAGCGTCGATATGTCTTCCAGACGTTCTGAAAGAAGCGCATGCACGCGATCTTCCACGGAGCCGGCGTAGCGCATGTTGTAAATGTCGACGCTGTCTCGAACTTGGCCGATCCGCTGGATGCGGCCCTTGCGTTGTTCAAGCCGCGATGGATTCCACGGCAGATCGAAATTGATCAGCGTCCCCAGGCGCTGCAGATTTAGCCCCTCCGACGCTGCATCGGTGCCAAGCAGCAGTCGTATTCGCCCCTTTGTCACTTCATTCTTTAGCGCCTCACGCGATTCACGTCCGAATGCGCCATTCGTCATTACGCCCGACTTCGCGGCACCGGCGTAAATGGCGATGCGTTCATTCGGCAGCTCGCGGCTCAGTTGATTCGCAAGCCACCAGACCGAATCGAAGTATTGGCTGAAGATGATGCAGCCAAGGTTAGCCATTCCCGATTCAAAAGCACGTCCCTGACAATCGCAAATTTGGGATCGCGTTCCCGATTTGCTTCAAGCGCCTTCATGAAGCGCTGTAAAACTGCGCGCTCTTCGCTTGTCAGGGTACGAAGCTGGCCGAACAAATCGCTATCTTCCTCTTCTTCCTCTTCTTCCAAGCTGGTCCAGTTCAGAAGAATCTTTTCAGCGGTGATCCGACCAGCCTCCATGCTGCTGCCGACCCGGCGCAAGAGGAGCGTACGAAAGAAGCCGGTCTGCGTGCGCAATGCGAGCAAGCGGCAAAATTCGTTCGCGTGCCCATAAGCTTCAGCTAAAAATGGCGGTAGGCCGATCGCCTGATCGTCGCCTTCGCCATGGAGGTTTACCCGTACCGGCTTCAAGTAGGGCTCCCCGGTTTCCGGATCCAACGTCGTTTCCAGATATTGGCGAGTACGCATGACAATATGCCGAATGATTGGATTCGCGTTCTGAAGGAATCGCGGAAATAGATCGGCGAGACGTGATCGATCAGGCGCCGAAAGCGACTCCAGCGCTGCACCAGGGGCAAACGCGTCGTCCTCCCGCAACCGTAATGCCTGACGCGATATCCGATAGTCGATCCCTTCAGACGCTGGCGGAAACGGATACGCAACAACTCCCATCGTGCAACCTCGTCGGTTGGCCGCGGCGCTTCATTCATTATGAGCGCGAGCGATTGCCACGGCTTTCTCCATGCGGATCCCGCTGATCCAAGCACTTCATCGGATCCGCACGCGAGGGCATCGAGCAAATCCCAGGCTTCGATCGGATGAAGTTGCACAGGCGTCGCTGTCGCAGCCCAAGGATGGTGGCGCGCACCAATACGAGCGGCTTTCGTCCCCACCATTTGCCGAGGCCGGTCAAGGTCTGGCTGTAGTTGGCTTTGCGTTCTTTATAGCTTTCCTTGGAAAGCTTGGAGACGGGAAACTGGGTTTCGATGAAGCACGGCGCGTGCGCGAGATCGTGCGGCGCGCTCATGCGGAGTGGGTTTTGCGCGGCCTGGATTTCTCGGCTTGACGGTTTCGAGAGGCGTTTCTTCTATCGTCGGCGCGACCAGCCGGAACATTTCGGGCATCGGTTCCGCGCGCGAATGCGCGACCGGGTTTTCAGTCAGCGCGAAACGCACTGCTTTACGCCAGCCTTTGCCGCGCCCGTGCAGTGCATGACCGGTAGCCGCGTTGGTCATGGTGAACAGCCGCCAGCGCTCTTCGGGCGCCAGCCCCCGCCAGTTCTTGAGCGCGGTCGGAATCAGCATCGGGTCGGCGTCTTCGATTGCCCACGCGAGCAGGTTCAGCTCCTTGCCGAGCAGCCGCGAGAGCGGATTGCCGCGGTACTCCAGACGCCGGCGGGCAGGCCCTGCTTTTTCATGCGCCGGTTGAATTCGATGCGGACTTCGTCCGCAATTTCATTCCATTTGTGGCGCTCGAGCGCAACGCGCAACTTGCCATCGTCGATGCCTTCGGCAAATGTGATCGCTTCGGATTCTTCCGCTGGACGTCACGTGTAATGCTCGGAAACGAGCACTTCCTGCCGGTTGCCGGCAGGAATGGTTACGAGGAAGTGATGCGTCGATTCCTCGGGATTGAAAGCGAAGCCGAAATGCGCGGCCTCGCCTTTGGATTTGCGCGCAGCGGTCAAGGGCGGATTTCCCAGGGATCGAAACAGCGCGCGCCGCAGCGCTCAAAATCCTCGGTGTTGCGAGTGACGACGGTCAGATCGTGTACCAGGCATGTCGCGGCAATGAGGCTGTCGATCACCGGCAACGGCACACCGCGCGTTGCCGATTCGCCCGCGAGCGCGCCCCAGCGCGCGGCGACCACGGCGTCTATGGACAAAACGCGGCCTTCAAAGCGGTTTGCAAGATCGCGTTCTACCCACGTGCGCAGCCTGGCGCGCCGTCTGATATCGGTGAGCTTTGCGATGCCTTTTTCAAGTTCGCCCAAAGTGATGACGCTCAAATAAAGGCTGGCTTCATCGCAATCCTCCAGCCACGCGACAACCGAGGGTTGCGGCTTGGCTTTGACCAGTTCCGAGACTACGCAGGTATCGAGCAGCCAGCTCATTCGCTGGCAATAGACTTCAACAACCCATTAATGAGAGATATCACAGATCGCTCGCCCTGCCGGTATCGCGGCTACGGGTCAGGTCCAACTTCGCGCCCGAAAGCGGTGAGCGCCGGAAAAATTCGCTGAGGCTGCCACGCAAACGCCGCGTCAGCTTTCGGTACTGTTCGGCGGCAACTATGACCACGGCATCGTTGCCGTGCAAGGTGATCATTTGCGGGCCTTCCTCATGCGCCAGGCGCACGACTTCCGACAACCGGTTTTTCGC
>JACDAM010000123.1 GCA_013695435.1 Burkholderiales bacterium
CTTGCGCCAGATCCATGCCCAACGCCTTGCCGACATCGCGCAGTGCGCTTTTCGGTCGGTACGTGATGACGGTCGCGGTCAGTGCGGCGCGCTCGCGGCCATATTTGCCATAAATGTATTGCATGACCTCTTCGCGTCGCTCGTGCTCGAAATCGACGTCGATGTCGGGCGGCTCGTGGCGTTCAAGCGAGATGAAACGCTCGAACAGCATTTGCATGCGCGAGGGGTCGACAGCGGTGATGCCGAGGCAATAGCAGACGACCGAATTGGCCGCCGAGCCGCGCCCCTGGCACAGGATGCCGCGGCTGCGCGCGAAGTTGACGATGTCGCAGATGGTCAGGAAATACGGCTCGTATTGAAGCTGTGCGATCAGCGCAAGCTCTTTTTCGATCAACGCCTCGACCGCGGCAATGTCATCGATCGCTCTCGCGGTCAGGCGCTGCCGCAATCCCATCTCGGTGAGTTCGCGCAGGTATTGCGCCGGGGTTTTTCCCGCCGGCACGATCTCTTCCGGGTATTCGTAACGCAAGCTATCGAGGGAAAAATGACAGCGCTCGGCGATCGCGACACTTTCCTCCAGCCATGCCGGTGGATGAATCCGCTTGAGTGTTGGCAAGGATCGCAGATGCCGCTCGCCATTCGGATACAGCGCATGGCCGAGTTCAGCAAGCGGTCGCTTCAGACGGATCGCAGTCAGCGTGTCCTGCAAAGCGCGCCTTTTGCGTTCATGCATATGAACGTCGCCGGCTGCGGCAATGCGAAGGCCGCTCGCTTGCGACAGCGCTTCGATCCGGTTCACGCGATTCGCATCGTTGCCGTCGGCGAACAGCTCCGCGGCGATCCAGGCGCGATCGGTGAAAATGTTGCGCAGCCAACGCGCTGACGCAAGCTCGTCTTCGCCATTTGGCGGCCACAGAACCAGGCAACCCGGAACACCTTGCGCGAGATCAGCGCGCGTCAGCCGGTACTTGCCCTTGCTCGCGCTACGTCGCCCATGGCTGATCAGCTCGCAGAGATTGCCGTAACCTTCCCGATCGGTCGCGAGCAGAACAAGCTTCAGACCGGCTTCAGCTTTTTTTTCCGCAACCAGCGCGATCTCGGCGCCGATGATGAATTTGAAAGCCAGCCGTTTCGCAATTTCATACGCGCGAACGACGCCCGCGACCGAGCATTCATCGGTGAGCGCAAGCGCCGAATAGCCGAGTGCCTTTGCCTGCTCGACCAGTTCATCGGGATGCGACGCACCGCGCAGAAAACTGAAGTTGGAAAGGCAGTGGAGTTCGGCGTAGCGCATGATGCTTCACCCGCAAATGCCATGCAAAAACCATAAGCCATTGCCGCGATCCCTGAAAATCCAGAAGCGCGATCCGTGCGAGTCCGAAGCGACGAAATAATCGCGGGCAACATCGCGGCCATCCCACCAGCCGCCTTCGATTCGCTCAGGGCCGGCGACGAGATCGAGCGCCGGCCGTTCACCCAATCGGCGCGGTTCATCGAGCAACCATAACGGCCGCTGATTCTCCGGTGGGCGTATCGAATCATTTCCCGCATCACTCTCGCGCCACGCCAACTCGGGACGATGATCGGCATGCATATGCAGACGGCATAATGCGTCATCGCCAAGCCGCGCGCGTAATTGGTCGAACAAAGAGTCGAACAAAGCAGCGCCGTGCGGCGTTTCGGGAAACAGGGAGAAATTGGCCCATGCGAGTTCAGCAATCCCGTCAGCGGCAAGCCTGACCGCTTCGGCACGTTGCGGCAGAGAAACGCGCGCGAGGCGTTCGCGCCATAAAGCAAGCAAGTGATCGGCATCGCGGCTCGGTGTCGTCAAGTCCAGCATCACGCCGGTGGCTGAAACAGCATGATGTTTCAGCGTCAGGCGCAATCGGGTAACTCCGGCATTCCTCGCCCGCAACCATCCGGCCAGTTCAAATAGCAGACGCCGCAATGCGAATAGCAAAGCCTTCGTGTCTTCGACTGGCGCAGGCAATTCGAGCCCGGTTTCAAAACGGGATGGAGCTATGAAAGGCGGTTGTGGATCAGGCAACAGCCCAAGCGCGCGATCGATCTCGTCGAGCAGCCCCTGACCATAGCGGCGGGAGACGGCAGTGCGAGGCAGCGCGCGGCATGCGCCGATGCTGCGTATGCCGGCTTGCGCCAAATCGGAAATCGCGTTGGGCGAATAGTGGAGTAACGCAAGCGGCAATGGCGCCAGCGCCGCGGGCAAAGCATCGGTTTCGATTACGGTAAGCGGAATCCTCGCGCAAGCGAGAATGAAAGCTGCTGTCGGCGTTGCCGCGCTTGATATGACGAATTCATAGCCAAGGCCGCGCAGTCCATTCCGGATTTTTCGCAGCAGATTTTCGAAACCGCCGAATAAGCGAAAGCATCCACCGATTTCGAGCAACACCGCTTGCGCGCCAAGACTGACGGTCGGCGTGAACTGCCCCGCCCAGGCAGCGATACCCGAAAGCGCCGCGGCTTCAGCTTTTTCATCGCGCGTTTTGAGCTGCAAAGCGGCGCACAGCGCTTGCGCCGCCGAGGCTCGCATGCATGGTACGACGCCGGCAGCGCCGGCTGCGCGATTACACGCGAGTATCGACGGCCGCGAAGCGCTGGTCGTCACCGCGAACGGCGACGATGCGGCGCTCGCGCGGCAGAACACTTGCAGCGAAAGATCGGGAAAGTGCAGACAGGTCCATAACATGATCGGCGTTTATATGATCGACGTTTGATGCAATGTTCAGCGATACAGGCGCGGCCCAGCCGCCGCCGCGCCGTTTAATGACGCGCACCTGCAACTTGCGCTCCGCTGAACTCAAGCGCATGCGCAGCGGCGCGGGACTGGCATCGCCAGCGCGCTCGGCAGCGGTGAATTGCACTCCCCAGGTTTTTCCGGATTCGGCGGCCGAGTGCAGACGACGCGCGATGCGTTCAGTGAATATTGGCAACCAGCAAAGCACCGCACCGCAAGACCCTGAACGCAATGCCTGCTCAGCCGCCCACAGTTTGTCCTTCGGATCGGAAACGCGAAGCCAGAGAAAGTGCGAAAGCGCAATGCCGTGTTGCACGAGAGCCGGCGCATAAGGAATATGCGGGGGTGCTACGAATATCACTTCGCGATTCTCGCGAGAAAGCCTGGCCAACGCCGGCAGAACCAGCCCCAGCTCGCCTATCCCCTGCCGCTCGAGTATGAGTTCAGTGAAAGCGCCGCGCGGCCAGCCGCCTCCGGGAAGCGCCGCATCGAGCTCGGGAAATCCGCTGGCAATGCCGCCTTCGGGCTGCGCAAGGCTGTCCCCCGACCAGATATCGGCGCGATGGAGGACGGCTTGCAGAGCGGGGTTCATGACGCAAAACGGCGAAAGGCCGGCTATTCATCAGTTGCGGGATGTGCAGTCTGCGGAAAAGCATCGATACAACGGGCGCTGTCGTTACGTGAACTGAAAGCTTTCGAGTAAGCGTCGGAGCTTCGCATCAAGCTTAATCTCTGAGCAGTAACGGAATTCATCAAACATGATTTTCAAGCGCGTTATGCTGCTTTGCTCCTCGCAACGAGGGCTTACGCAAGGAAGGCGAATTTGTTGGCTCGGAAATCTTGCCCAGCTTTATCAGGCGCGCCTCAATCGCAGCGTGGCTGCGGTCATGCTTCTCAGCAAGCTGTTTGATGGGAGTGCCCGCATCGAAGCCTTTGATCAATTCGCCGTCTTCTTGATCGAGCCAGGGTTGGCCGGCTTTGCGAGGCAGGTTTTTTTGCCGTTGCTTTCGCTCATCCAACTGTTCCAGCGCTTTCAGAGTTTGAAAAAGCGCGCGAATGATTTTCGGATGGTTGTAAGGACTGGCGTCGGGAAAAACTTCGCCTGTCACCGGATCGGTTCCATTCGCCAGCGCTTGAATGATATGCATCGTATCGGTCGTTTGCATGGTTCTCCCCTCTTTCTCGAAAGCAGCTACAACGCGCTTCGTATGACTCCCACTCCCAGCCCCTCGATGACCAGCGAATCGCGTTTGAGATCGATGACGATAGGCGCGAAATCCGGATTCTCGGCGAGCAATAGCACTTGTGATCCGCGCCGCCTGAAGCGCTTGACAGTGACTTCGTCGTCGACGCGCGCAACGACGATTTGTCCCGTGCGCGCCTCAGATATCCGATGCACCGCGAGCAGATCGCCATCCAGAATTCCCGCAGCTATCATGCTGAACCCGCGCACGCGCAGCAGGTAGTCGGGGCGCAGTTTGAATAACGCGCTGTCGATCTGATAGCGGCCTTCGATATGTTGTTCCGCAAGAATCGGTTGACCCGCCGCCACCCGGCCGACGACGGGCAGGCCGGCGCCATGCTTGAGGCCGCCGTGCTTGAGACGTATGCCGCGCGACGCGTTGGGCGAAAGTTCGATCAGCCCCTTTCTGACAAGCGCCTTGACGTGCTCTTCAGCGGCATTGACCGAGCGGAAACCGAGCGCCTGTGCGATTTCGGCGCGCGTCGGCGGATAACCGGTCGCCTCGATTTGCGCGCTGATCAATTCCAGGATTTCGGCCTGCCGCGCAGTAACGTCAACCATAACGTCAACCTTAGCTGTATATAAATCCAGTACTGTAATTATATACAGACGACAGCCGCGAAATCAAGCGTTTTATTTTGCCGGCGTTGTTTCGAATGACCGATGCCAGACGAGAACCCTGCAATCAGAATCGATGCCTTCAGAAACGTGTTGAATAAACTGGCAAGCCCTTCGCAGCATCGTCGCGAAGAGCTTGCCAATTTCAGACTGGAAAAATGCTTTAGGCCGGGCTTTACCCCGGTCGAACCGGTCAGCTTGCGCTATGCTTTTTCTCGCGCCATTTTTCCATGCGGGCGATGTGGCCTTGCAACGCATCCTTGATGATGGCTTTTTGCTCCGGATTCAAGCCCGAATAAAAGCCGAATTGCATATCGCGCAGTTCGTTGCGTGCCTGCAGACCCTTTTCTTCCATCTGCTGTTTGAGTTGCGCGACACGGGCGAAATCGGGCTCGGCTTTCGCCAGTTCCTGCTTAAGAGATTCGCCGAACTGTTTTCTGTCGGCGCGCCGTTCCTTATGCAGCACAGCTTTTTTGTCCGCAATCTGCTGCCACGCGAAATCCTGTCCCGGATTCAGCTTGAGGTCCGCTTTGAGTTTCGCCCATCGCTCGGCGTGATGGCGGACATGGTGCTCGCCGGATTTGGCGGCATGAGGTTCAGACCGCTCGGGTGCGGCAATCGCGATGCCTGCCGAAAACAGCGCGGCAATGGCGGGAATCATTATCAAACGTTTCATGAAGTCTCCTTGATTGTGTCGGATTTCGACGCAAGGTTAGAGCGCGCCGCCGCAGGATTGTCTTTCCGGAAGCGTGGACTTTTTTGTAAGAAAATGTAAC
>JACDAM010000124.1 GCA_013695435.1 Burkholderiales bacterium
GACCATGATGAATCGGCGCCGATCCGCGCATAGAAGCCAGCCAGGACCAGTAGCGCGGCGATCACTTCGCCGACGTAAACGCCGTAGGCAAGCGCGGCCGGCAAGCCTTGCGCCTGCAGCATCCCGGCAATGCCCTCTACGCCATTCTTCACTTTACTGATGCCGTGCAGCAGGATCAAACCACCCAGGGTCAGGCGCAATACAAGCTTGCCAATATCGTCAGCCATGTTTCCTCTCCGTGAAATAATGGATTCGAGCAGCTACCGGAATGATAAGGATGCCTGCCCGATAGAGCCAGCGCGCTGGCTCCGGCTTTCCTTAATTTTTTGGATACGCGGATAGTCTGAGTCGTTGCTGGTCAAGGGAGCCATATTGTTAGCCGTGCGGCTTTTTTCAGACGCGGTGTACATTGTCGCGTTTGCATCAAAGACGGATGAACGCAATCAATGCAGGGCAAGAAAAACAAGAGAAATAGGCCGGATCAAGAAATAGGAATGGAGCCGGACTGACCCCGATTTCAGTAATTGCCGCGGTACCCGCACGATCAGATCATGAAAATCTTTCTCAGCTATTCGTCCAAAGATCGCGCCCTGGCGGAACAGATCCATCTTGCGCTGCGCGCTCAGGACCACGTCGTGTTCTTCGACCGCTCGGATCTGCCCGCGGGAGAGGAGTATGACGTGCGCATCCGCCAAGCTATCGAAGACGCCGGCCTTTTCCTGTTTCTGGTGAGTCCGGATTCCCTGAGCGATGGCGCCTACACCCTGACCGAGCTCGCGATCGCGCAAAAGACCTGGGAGCATCCGGGCGGCCGAGTCCTGCCAGTCATGCTGCGGCAAACCGACATCACGCGGCTGCCGCCCTATCTGCGCGCAGTGACGGTGCTCGAACCCACCGGCAACCTGCCCGCAGCCGTGGCGGACGCGGTGCATCGCATTGCCGCGGGCCGCAGACTGCGGATTCGGAATAACGTCCTGGCTGGTGTGGGAGTGATCATCGCCGGCGCAGCAAGCGCCTATCTCCTCGCGCCGGATTGGTTCAGCTCGCTGTCCGGGCAGCCTGCCAGCGAGATAATCGGCAAGGATGGCGCGCCGGCTTTGCTGGTTGCGGCGGGAAAATTTGTGATGGGCGATGATGAAACATCGCCCAAGCGCGAGGTGTATGTCGATGCCTTCTACATGGACAAGTACGAAATCAGCATCGCCCGCTACGCGAAGTTTCTCGAAGCCACCGGCTCGCGGCAAACGCCCGAATACTGGAACGAACTGGATCTAGGGTCGCACGGAGACTTGCCGGTGATCGGAGTGAATTGGCACGAAGCGCTAGCCTACTGCCGTTGGGCGGGCAAGCGGTTACCGACCGAAGCCGAATGGGAGAAAGCGGCGCGCGGCAACGACGGACGCACCTACCCGTGGGGAGAAAACGCACCGACCGCCAGCCTTGCCAACTTTGGCAAGGAGTCCGGCAACCCGTTTGCCGGCGGACTCACTTCCATAACCAGTCATGAAGACGGCAAGAGTCCGTACGGTATTTTCAATCTCGCGGGAAATGTCGAAGAGTGGGTAGCCGATTGGTACGCGGAAGGATATCGCACGGGCGCCGTGTGGAATCCGACCGGGCCCGACAGTGGCAAAGACAAGGTCATTCGCGGCGGCGCCTGGTACGGAAGGCTGGATGCCCTGGAGACTGCGCGGCGCTTTTATGTCAATCCGGCGGACCGGTCGGATGATCGAGGTTTTCGCTGCGCTCAGGAAACGCCGAAATGAGTCGTCCTGGCTCTGAATGGAATATTTGCAGCCCTAAAGGAAATCGCTGCGGCGATGACTTTCGGGGTTTGCTTTGAAGATCGCCTCAACGGCGACCGCTTCGCCAGTTCGGCAAATGCCGCGATAAATCAGGCGGCTTACTCGTGCGAAGTCGGAGAAATGAAGCCCGACACTGCTTCCGCAAGCGCTCACTCCACCACCTTCACCATCTGCCCCGGCTTTACGTCCCCGCCGCCATACACTCCGTTCAACAACCGCAACTGCTGTTCAGCGCTCGGCAATGGCGACTGCTTCGCCAATTCCGCGAAGCCGCCGCGCGGAAAGGCCACGGTCTTCAGCTTCCATGGACGCGCGGCTTGGCGGTCGGCTGCCGTCAGCGCACGAAATGAAGATTCCGCTTCCTGCAATTGCGGACGCGCGCGTTGCAGCGACTGGTGGTCTTTGGCGGCGTAGACAAAGGCGTAGTTGCGGTTCGACGGGCCGGTGACGACGGTAAGTTCGATTGGTTGCGACTGGCCCTGCTGGTTCTTCCGCGTGCCGGTGAAATGCGTCGCCGGCAGGCCGTTGAATGTGCGCTTTTCGACGCGGCCCGAATCGGGCTTCACCGCATTGCGGATAATTTCCTCGTGGCTGTCGCCGGCCTTTGGCGGCACCGCCTGCACGATCACCGCGGCGTTGCCTTCGCCGTTCACGAGCGCTAGCGCATTGGCGGAATTCTGAATTTTCCAGCCTTTCGGCGCGGTCAACGCGATGCCTAACGGCTCATGATAGAAGTTCTGGCCGCGCGTCACACCCTGTTCGCTGCTCTCGCCGAACGGAATGCCATTAGTCGCTTGCAGGTAGCGCGTGTGGCCGTCGTCGCCGTATTTTGTCTTGGCTTTGTACTCGCTTGCGATCTCCGTGATTTCACGCAGACGCTGCTCGCTGGTCGGGTGCGATGCCAGCCAATCCGAACCGCCTTCCTGCGGCGGGCGACCGGCGGCGCGTGCCTGGTCGGCAGCGAAGCGTTCCTGGTTTTCCAGCAGCTTGATCACGTCGACCATGTTTTGCGGGTTGTAGTTGATACGCGTCAAATATTCGGCGCCGAGCTTGTCGGCCTGCAGTTCCTGCTCGCGGCTGTACTTCGCGACGTAGCCCGCAGCGACACCCTGCGAGGCCTGCGATGCCGCGCCGGCTGCGCCGCTGAGCCCGCGGCTTTCGAGCACGGCGCCAAGGATGGTCGCCGCCAGCACGCCGAGGCCCGCCGTCTGCTGGCGGGTAGCGCGCTGCGAGCTGTGCCGCCCCGTGATGTGGCCGATCTCGTGGCCGACGACGCCCGCCAGGTCGGCTTCGCTCTGCATGTAGGCCATGATCCCGCGCGTGATGTACACGTAGCCGCCAGGTGTTGCAAAAGCGTTGATCTCGGGGCTATCGAGCACGGTAAAGTGCCAATCGAGTTCCGGGCGGTGCGAGTTTTTGGCCAAGCGCTGGCCGACATCGTTGACATAGGCCTGTAGCTTCGGATCCTTATACTCGCCGAACGCGGCGAGTACCTGCGGATGGGCTTTCTGGCCTTCGGCGATCTCGCTCTTCACATCCATTACCGTGCGTTCGGTCTTGCCGGTAACCGGGTTCTCGACGGTGGCGCAAGCAGGGAGGAGCGCTGTGGTCAGGCAAACAGCAATCAGAAGATGGCGCATGGCGGTTTCCCGAAAGGTTAGGGGTTTGTTGAAAAGCCCAAAAAGCCGTCAGCTTGGAGATTGCTTCCAGCTTTCGCGGGGATCTTCAAAACGCTCTTCGCAATGACACGTTGCGGCTTTTTCAACATACCCTTAGACAACGTTGCGGTCAGGGTTTTGCTTAGACTGTCGGATCAGGCAGGGCAAACCCGATTGACAATAATTTGCGGGTTTGTTTCAGCGCTGGGTGCGCAAACAAGATGATACTGTCATTGTGGACGCGCAATAGCGCTATCCGGAATCCGGGATCGACAGCGCAGCGTTCGTCTGCCGCAGCTCGATCGCAACTTTAACCCGGGCGCTATGCGCGCAGGTCGGCCTTCCGCAGCAGTTCGGCAAACGCCTCGGCCGGCAGCGGCTTGCTGAAATAGTAGCCCTGCAATTGGTCGCAGTGATGCCGGCGCAGAAATTCGGATTGTATCTCGGTTTCGACGCCTTCGGCGATGACGGTCTTGTCCATGCTGTGCGCCATGGCAATGACGGCCTGGGTGATCGCGACGTCGTCGCTGTCGTGCGGCACGCCGTGAATGAACGAGCGATCGATTTTCAGGGTATCGATCGGGAATCGCTTCAGATAGGCGAGCGAGGAGTAACCGGTGCCGAAATCGTCGATGCTGAGCTTCACGCCCAAAGTTTTGAGCTCATGCATCAAGGCCGCCGCGTGTTCCGGTTTATCCATGACCATGCTTTCCGTGATCTCGAATTCGACCTGCGCGGGATCGAGACCGGTATTGCGCAGCGCCTCCCGGATGACCGGCAGCAGCCCTTCGTGCGTGAACTGCCGGGCGGACAGGTTGATCGCCATGCGTAGAGCCGGCAGACCCTGCTGTCGCCAGCGCGCGGCCTGCGCGCATGCTTCGTTGATGACCCACTCGCCGAGCTTCACGATCAACCCGGTTTCTTCGGCCAACGGAATGAACTGATCGGGCGCGAGCAGGCGGCGCTGCGGATGCTGCCAGCGGACCAGCGCTTCCGCTCCCGCGATGCGGCCCGAGGCAAAGCTCACTTTCGGCTGGTAATGCAGCACCAGCTCGCGGTTCTCGATGGCGCGGCGCAGACGCGATTCGAGCGCCAGATGCTCGAGCGTGTGCACATTCATCTGCGCCGAATAGAACTGGAAGTTGTTCTTGCCGAGACTTTTCGCGCGATACATCGCGATGTCGGCATTCTTCAAAAGCTGGTGCACGTCGCCGCCGTCATCCGGATAGGTGGCGATGCCGATGCTGACGGTGACGTGGCATTCCTGTCCTTCCAGCACGAACGGCCTCGCCGCGGCGTCGAGAATTTTTTGCGAGACTTCGCCCAGGTAGTGCATCTCGGCAAAGCTGTCGATCAGGACCATGAATTCGTCGCCGCCCACGCGCGCTATCGTGTCCGACTCGCGCAGCGCCGCTTGCAGCCGCGTGGCCATTTCGCGCAACGCGCTGTCGCCGGCTTCATGGCCGAGGGTGTCATTGATATTCTTGAAGCGGTCGAGATCGAGAAACAGCACGGCGGCTTGCTGCCGATAGCGGCGCGCCTGCACGATGGCCTGGGTGATCCGGTCGTGGAATAACAGGCGGTTGGGTAACCCGGTCAGCGCATCGTGATGCGCCATATGGCGCATATCCTCCTCGGCGCGCTTTCTGATCAGCTCGGCGGCGGCGCGCGCGGCGAAAATGCCGAAGATCGATTTCGCGCGTTCTTCGTTCTGCAGCGGCGCATCGTGCATAACGAAGATATGGCCGATCGAGTTGCCCGCGCTGTCGTTGAGCGGCAGTCCGAGGTAGCACGAGATGTTCAGCGCCGGCAATGGCTCATTGCCCGAGAAATGCTGCTGCACGTTATCCGGGTAATAGCAGAGGCCGCCGCCTTCGAGCAGGTTCTGGCACGGGGTGTTGGCGATATCGTAGTCGTGACCCGGCAGCCAGTCGCCGTCCTTCCAGAACGCAAGCACGCGGGCTCGTACGAATCGATCATCCAG
>JACDAM010000125.1 GCA_013695435.1 Burkholderiales bacterium
CTACACGCCGGGCTCCGCTTATCTGCTGCTGCATCACGCGTTCGGCGAAGTCAACGGCAAAAAAGGCAAATGGGGCCACGCGATCGGCGGCATGGGTGCGATCACGCAGGCGATGGCGGCTGAGGCCAAAAAGCGAGGCGTCGAGATCAGCGTCGATACGCTGGTTGCGCGGGTGAATGTCGGTATTCGACGAGGCGGAGCGGGCTCGCGCGGCGCGGTCGGCATCACGCTAGAAGACGGCAGCGAGATCGAAGCGAGCTCTGTGGTGTCGAATCTGAATCCGAAGCTGCTGTATTTGCGGCTGATTGACCGCGCCGAACTCGACGTTGATTTCGTGCGGCGCATCGAGCAATACAAATGCGGCTCGGCAACGCTGCGCATGAATGTAGCGCTGTCGGAGCTGCCTGATTTCACCTGCTTGCCTGGCGCCGATTTGCAGGCGCATCACCAATCCGGGATCGTCGTAGCGCCCACGCTCGGCTACATGGAGCGCGCGTTTTTCGATGCGCGCGCGCCGGATTTTGGCGGCATGTCGCGCGCGCCGGTCGTCGAAATCCTGATTCCCAGCACGATCGATGACAGCCTCGCGCCCAAAGGGGCGCATGTGGCAAGTCTGTTTTGCCAACACTTCAACCCGCAACTGCCCGACGGCAAAAGCTGGGACGATCTGCGCGAAGTGGCGGCCGACCTCGCCATCGCAACCGTCAATCGCTACGCGCCGAATTTCAAGGCCAGCGTGATCGGCCGCATGACGCTGACGCCGCTCGATCTCGAACGCAAATTCGGCCTGATCGGCGGCGATATTTTTCACGGCGCGCTGACGCTCGATCAGCTTTACAGCGCGCGCCCGGTATTGGGTTATGCCGATTATCGCAGCCCGATACGCGGTCTTTATCTGTGCGGGTCGGGCACGCATCCCGGCGGCGCGGTGACCGGCATCCCAGGTCACAATGCCGCGCGCGAAATCCTGCGCGATTTTCGCCGGAAACGGTTCGGCCGCTGACTCGACAGAAGCAGAACATGCGAGCGCTGAGTTAGCTGCGGAGTCAGCGGCTATCAGGCCGAAGATTCGAACAACTCCGTAAATATTTCACATTCCTTCCGCGCAATCCTGTGCAGAGTTTCGAATCCGATCTCCTTACAGTGGCCATCACTGTTTCGCGCTCATGCCCTCGCGGACAGGATGACCAGACCAGGGCGAACCTGAAGGAGATTGACATGTTGCATAAATATTCCGCGATCGTTATCGCACTTTTCGGATTGGGCATGCAAAACGCCTCCGCCGGCAATGAGCAGGCGCAACGCATGATATTGGGCGGCAGTTCTGTCGGGGCATCAGCGCTTCCCGCCGCGGCGACTTACAAGCCTGAGCGTTCCGGTCAGGATCAAGCCAGCGCACTCCTGGCCCCGGTCTTTGTCTCGGGAGCGTATGTTGGAACCGCAACGAGCGTTGCCCTGGACGGCCACGAGCAAGCCAGACGCATGATCGCAGCGAAATGACGGGGCAGGGAGTGACGGGGGCCTGGCAGACTCTCCGTCTGCCTGGCCCACCCAGGCGAGACATCCACTCTCGTCGCAGGCCGCGCCCGATGACAGACGCGAATCGCAGGTGATGAAGGAAGAATGATGCAGGCGCAACGGTTCAAATCGTTCGCCTGCCTCACCCTTCAGATTTATGCGTCTTGCATGAACCAGTATTCGATTCATAATGTTGCCGTTGTCCCTCGCTTTTCGGATCACGTGTACAGGACCTGAAACCCATCATGACCGCCCATCCTTTTTCGCTGGATTTGACCGAAACGCAATTGCGCGCGCTGGCCGCGCACGGCGTCGCCCGCACGTTTCAAAGAAATGCCGTCGTCATCAACGAGGGTGACGAAACCGATTCGCTTTACATCATCCTGTCCGGTAAAGTGAAAGTGTATCTGGCCGATGAAAGCGGCAAGGAGGTCGTCCTCAATACCGCAGGCCCCGGAAGCTATTTCGGCGAAATGGTTCTGGATGGCGGGCCGCGTTCGGCCTCGGTGATGACCCTGGAAAAGTCGGTGTTTTCCGTGGTCAGCAAATGCGAATTCAGGAAATTTCTGAGCGAAAATCCGGACGTTGCCATTTACATCATCGAAAACCTGATCGCGCGGACGCGCGCGCTCACGGAAAACGTAAAAAGTCTCGCCCTCATGGACGTCTACGGCAGAGTCGCGCGGACACTACTTGAACTCGCCACCGAGCTGGAGGGAAAACTTGTGATCGCCGACAGGATGACGCAACAGGATCTGGCCAATCGCGTCGGCGCGTCGCGCGAAATGGTGAGCCGCATCTTGAAAGACCTGAGCGCCGGCGGATACATTTCGATCGAAGGAAAAAGGATTCAGATCATCAAGAAACTGCCGCTGCACTGGTAGCTCTCCGGAACGAGAAGCTTTAGCCAGTGCAGGCTGGGTTAGCCGCGGAGCGGCGTAACCCGGGAATTCGTCTTTGAACCAATCCCCGGGTTTCGCTTTCGCTCACCCCAGGCTACGCACGCTGCCAAGCTTCTCCTGCGTTTTGCGATTCTCAATAGAAGCCCAGATCATCCCGGACGGGTTCTCTCGGAGCCGGTAACGATCCCACGCTCTTGCAGCGCACGCCCAGCGCGGTGATATATTTTTCACGATGGTACACTTCCAGCCCGGTGACAATCTGATCCGCGGGACAACCCACCCATGGGCCCCAGGGTTCCCATGCAGTGGTCTCTTTCGGGCAATTGGGCTGAGTGAATGTCATTGGCAACTGCCGAGTTGTGACGTCACTGCTGGCAGACACGAGTGCGGGAAGAATCGTTATCCCCTTGAGTTCATAGTTGTCGACCCCGCCTCCCCAGCCACCCGTTCCCTTGCAGACTCGGAGAGAGCGTATGAAACCTCCCTCCAGGTCGCTGAACGATACGACCTTGCCTTTCAGAAGCTCTTTCCCCGGCCTGACCTGGCATTTGTCAAGCTCGAATTCAGCCAACCTTCGCGTTAGGGTCTGGTAACGCAGATCAACCATCCGTCCCCGGAGCTCGATGTAGCATGGCTGATTGTCTTCCTCCCGGATGCTTATAGCATTGACCGCATAGTAATCCGCCGGATTCGGCAGCTTGACGTTCTTGCCGATGTCGACCGACACGCTGTCGTCCGAATGTGACCCGGAGTAAAATGGTCCGGGCAGGCGCTCGTGGGGCTCATCATCGAACATCTGGAGCAGGCAGTCCTTGCAGATTGCTGCCG
>JACDAM010000126.1 GCA_013695435.1 Burkholderiales bacterium
ACGACCGAAGTAAGCTCGCGCATGCGCTTGCGCAATTCCATCTCGGCCACGACGGCTCGTGATAACGCTTGCAGCGCGCTGCGCTGCGCCGTCGTTAACTTGCGTGGGACGTAGTCGATTGCGCACAACGTGCCGAGCATGCAGCTATTCGGTGCAATCAGCGGCGCACCTGCGTAAAAGCGGATGTTCGGCGCTCCGGTCACGAGCGGATTCATTGCGAAGCGCGCGTCGTCGAATGTGTCGGGCACTTCAAGCAATTCGGACTGTGATAATGCGTGCGCACAGAACGCCATTTCCCGAGGCGTTTCCGCGGCGTCCAGACCGACACGTGATTTGAACCACTGCCGGTTTTCGTCGATCAGGCTGATCAGCGCGATCGGCGTATTGCAAATGCGCGAGGCGACTTGCGTGAGCTCGTCGAACACGGCTTCCGGTTCGGTATCGAGAACGCAGTAACCGCGCAGCGTTTTCAAACGCTCGAATTCGTTAGCTGGAATGGGCGGCATACACGAACCCTTATCTCGACTCCGGCAGCTTCTCAACTCATTTAGACAAATTCTTGAACGATTGGATCAGCAGCCGGAAACGCTGTCAAGCTGATCGTTCGACCTTCCTTGAATCGCAGCGATATCCGCGCAGGCTTGCTGCAACGCCATACTCGAATGCGCCTTATCCCGTTCGCGTCCACAAAATTCCGTTAAAATCACCCGTTTCCTGAATCCACCGGCTATGCAAGATTTCTCCCGTATCAAGCGACTTCCTCCGTACGTCTTCAACATCACGGGCGATCTGAAAGCGGCAGCGCGCAAACGCGGCGAAGATATCATCGACTTCGGTATGGGCAACCCCGATGGCGCGACGCCGAAGCACATCGTCGACAAGCTGATCGAAGCCGTGCAGCGGCCGGATACGCATCGCTACTCGGTATCCAAAGGGATATGGCGGCTGCGCAAGGCGATATGCAATTGGTATAAAGTGCGCTACGGCGTCGAGTTCGATCCGGATCGCGAAGCCATCGTCACCATCGGCTCGAAAGAAGGCATCGCCCATCTGGCTCTCGCTACGCTGGATGCCGGCGACATCGTGCTGGTGCCGAATCCGAGCTATCCGATACATATCTACGGCCCGGTGATCGCCGGCGCCGATATTCGCCACGTGCGGATGACTCCCGGCGTCAATTTTTTCGACGAGCTCGAAAAAGCGATTCGCGATTCGTATCCGAAGCCCAAGATGCTGATCCTGAATTTTCCGAGCAACCCGACGGCGCAATGCGTCGATCTTGCTTTTTTCGAGCGCATCGTGGCGCTCGCGCGCGAACACCACATTTATGTGGCGCACGATCTCGCTTATGCCGACATCGTGTTCGATGATTACAAGGCGCCGTCGATCATGCAGGTCGAAGGCGCGCGCGAAATCGCGGTCGAGTTTTTCACGCTGTCGAAAAGCTACAACATGCCGGGCTGGCGGGTCGGCTTCATGGTCGGCAATACGGATTTGATTGCGGCGCTTTCGCGCATGAAAAGCTATCACGACTACGGCACGTTCGCGCCGATCCAGATCGCTTCCATCCTCGCGCTCGAAGGTCCGCAGGACAGCGTGGAGCAGATCCGCCTGACCTATGAAAAGCGGCGCGACGTGTTGTGCAAAGGTCTGCACGCGATAAACTGGATGGCCGAAATTCCGCGCGCGACCATGTTCGTGTGGGCGCAAATTCCCGAACCGTATCGCGCGCTCGGCTCGCTGGAGTTTTCCAAGAAGCTGCTGATCGATGCCAAAGTCGCGGTCTCGCCGGGTGTCGGATTCGGCGAATACGGTGACGATCACGTGCGCTTTTCACTGATCGAGAATGAGGCGAGGACGCGCCAGGCTTTGCGCGGCATCAAGGACATGTTTCGCAAAGATGGCTTGCTGTGATCGGCAGGAATGGTTAGTGCGCTCTTCGCTTGCTGCGAAGGTGGTGTCTTCAGTTTCAATCTCGCCTGAAATCAATATGAACCGACTGAAAACATGAAGCCGATCAACGTCGGCCTGCTCGGCATCGGCACCGTCGGCGGCGGGACTTTTGCGGTGTTGCGCCGCAATCGGGCAGAGATCGCGCGCCGCGCCGGCCGCGACATCACGCTGAAAATGATCGCCGACAAGGATGTCGACAAAGCCAGAAAGCTCGCCGGCGATTCGGCGACGGTGACGGCGGATGCGTTCGAACTCGTCGATCATCCCGAGATCGACATTGTCGTCGAACTGATCGGCGGCACCGGCATCGCCAGGCAGCTTGTGCTGCGCGCAATCGAAAATCGCAAGCACGTGATCACCGCCAACAAGGCGCTGCTTGCCCAGCACGGCAACGAGATTTTTGCCGCCGCCCAGAAGAATGGCGTGATGGTCGCATTCGAGGCGGCGGTGGCCGGCGGCATTCCGATCATCAAGGCGCTGCGCGAAGGGCTGACCGCGAACCGCATCGAATGGATCGCCGGCATCATAAACGGCACCAGCAATTTCATTCTGTCGGACATGCGCGAGCGCGGCACGAGCTTCGATGACGCGCTGAAAGATGCGCAGCGCCTCGGCTATGCCGAATACGATCCGACCTTCGATATCGAGGGCATCGACGCCGCGCACAAGCTGACCATCATGGCGGCGATCGCGTTCGGCATTCCGATGCAGTTCGAGCGCGCTTATATCGAAGGAATAGCGAAACTGACGCGCGCCGATATCGGCTACGCGGAACAGCTTGGCTATCGAATCAAGCTGCTCGGCATTACCAAGCGCAAGCCGAACGGCATCGAACTGCGCGTGCATCCGACCCTGATTCCAGCGCGGCGCCTGATCGCCAATGTCGAGGGCGTGATGAACGCGATCCTGGTCAAAGGCGATGCCGTCGGCGCGACCTTGTACTATGGCGCCGGCGCCGGCGCCGAACCGACCGCCTCGGCCGTCGTCGCCGATCTGGTTGATGTCACGCGCATGCACACGGCCGATCCGAACCATCGCGTACCGCATCTGGCGTTTCAGCCCGACCAGCTGTCGGATGCGCCGATTCTGCCGATCGCGGAAGTCGAAACTTCGTACTACCTGCGCTTGCGCGCTTTCGATAAACCCGGCGTACTCGCCGACATCACGCGCATCCTCGCCGATTTGAATATTTCGATCGACGCAATGGTGCAGAAGGAGCCCGGCGAAGGCGAAGAACAGGTCGATATCATCATGCTCACGCATCAGACCATCGAGAAGAACATCGACGCCGCGCTGCGCAAAATTGAAAAGCTGCCGGCCATCGCTGCACCCGTCACGCGCATCCGGCTGGAGCAGTTGAACCGGAACTGATTGCATACGGCCTGCAAATCGCGCCAGTGAAAGTTTTCGAGCCCCAAATTAAACATGACAACCCACTACACAGGTCTGATAGAACGCTACCGCGACCGCCTGCCGGTATCCGCCGATACGCCGATCGTATCGCTCGGTGAGGGCGCAACCCGCCTGATCGAACTGAAACGCCTGCCGCAACTGCTCGATCATGACGTGCGCATATTCTGCAAATTCGAAGGCCTGAATCCGACCGGCTCGTTCAAGGATCGCGGCATGACGATGGCGGTGAGTAAGGCCGTCGAAGCCGGCGCCAAAGCGATCATTTGCGCATCGACCGGCAATACATCGGCATCGGCCGCGGCATACGCGGCGCGCGCCGGGATCGTCTGCTTCGTCGTCATTCCGGAAGGCAAGATCGCGCTCGGCAAACTTTCGCAGGCATCGATGCACGGCTCGATCGTGATCCAGATCGCCGGCAATTTCGATGACGGGATGCTGCTCGTGCGCGAGATCGCCGCCGAGATGCCGGTAACATTGGTCAATTCGGTCAATCCGTATCGTTTGCAGGGCCAGAAAACCGCGGCGTTCGAAATCATCGAAGAACTGGGCGATGCGCCCGATTATCACGCACTGCCGGTCGGCAACGCCGGCAACATTACCGCGCACTGGATCGGCTATTCGGAATCGGCCTGTCAGGAAACCGGCGCGTGCCTGCACTGCGAGGGCGCTTGCCCATTCCACAAGACCGCGCCGGCCACGCGCCGGCCGATCATGCTCGGCTATCAGGCTACAGGCGCGGCGCCGTTTTTGCGCGGTGCGCCGATCAAGAACCCGGATACGGTGGCAACGGCGATTCGCATCGGCAACCCGATGTCATGGACGCCGGCGTGGAAAGTGAAGGAGGAATCGGGCGGCTGGTTCGACGAATGCACCGATGCGGAAATTCTGCGCGTGCAGAAGTTGCTGGCGCAAACCGAAGGCATATTCTGCGAACCGTCTTCGGCAACCTCGCTGACCGGGGTATTGAAAGATCTCGAACGCGGGCGCGTAGGGCGCGGCAGCACAATCGTCTGCACCCTGACCGGCCACGGCCTGAAAGATCCGGACACGGCGATTGCGCAGAGCACGCGGCCCATCACCATACCGGCCAATCGCGCAGCCATTGCTACGGTGATCTCGCAGCGGATGGCGCCTCAGGGTTCGTCGAAAAGTGACGTCTAGCGTCAGCCGCGGGCCGAACGCTGATGGTTCGGTGGGCGTCGAGCGCGATCAAGCGATCGTGCTGTTTTGCTAAACGACTGATCCGGCTACCGGAAACACGATACCTCCGGTTTTACTGCCGCTCCCGA